>JAOUJX010000157.1 GCA_029882955.1 Gammaproteobacteria bacterium | reverse complement strand
TGGGCGGCGATCAAGCGCTGCCACTCGAGCATCGGTCATGCGCTTTACTACACCACCGTCACCGTGGTACTCGGTTTTTCTATACTGTCGCTATCAAATTTTATCCCGACGATTTATTTCGGACTGCTTTCGGGTCTAGCGATGACGACAGCCCTGCTGGCGAATTTGATGCTGCTTCCGGTCTTAATTGCCAGGTTTGAGTTACACTAGTTCTAGTCTGGACCTGAGCGCATGGGGCCTCTAAGCAGCCTCCTGCCTAGCTCTTCTTCCGCTTCTTTTTCTTTTTTTTCTGGGACCCGGACGGTGGATTACCCGCATGCTCAAATTTGCTTTCCCTGAGTTTTTTCTTGCGACGCTTTTCGAGTTTTACCGCGATAAAGACAAGTAGCAGTAATCCGATAAGTGGATATACCCATGGCGGGATTCGAAAACGATTCAGGCTACCTTCGATAAACTGACCGTCAACAAAATTGGCTTTGTGCTCTCTCAGGGTAGTCAAGTTGTCAGCATCGAAGGTCACCCTTATTTCGGCCTGGTTTGAACCACTGAGAAGTTTAAGTTTTCGGCCCCGGTCCTCATTATGTAAATGTAGATGGATAGAATAATAACCCGCTGAATCGGTTTTACTTTGCCCAACTAGCTTATCGCCATCGTATACCAGAACATCCTGACTACTAATGCCCTGCTCGTTGCTTCCCAGAATATATCCCTGGACGTTATAGCGATGATCGACTTCGTGTTCAGCCCAGGCATTTGCGAATGCCAGAACCCCTATAATAAAAAATATAATTTTCATCCGAAAATAATACCCTATATTAACCAGGGGCGCGATTCGTCAAACTACCTCAAGCCCAAACTGAGTCGCAGTTTCGACCATACCCTCCCATAGCGACAAGGCAAAACCACGCGGGATAAACAGTTCGTAACCCAGTTCCGAACGCCATAGCGTCACACCCACATGATGAATCGCCGAAGAGGCAACCGATCCAACAGGAAAAGAGTCTTCCCGCAAATCGAGTGGCAGATGTCGATTTAAAAATGAGACGGCCTGCGATCCCGTAACCCGTATTCGTGTACGCGAATGCGAGATATCAAGCGTAGCACCCTGTTCCGCGTCAACATCGGGAGCCTCGGCGCCGACAACCCACCACTTTAGTGGCTCTATTCTAAGCAGGCTGGCACTACTGCCGACTTCAGCTTTACAGGGGCCGGGCGCAGCTTTACTACCGGCCGCTTTAGCCGCTAGCTTACCGACCGCATCGACGCTTTCGGGCCAGGCGGCAATCTGATGCAATACCAGATCACGAACATCTTCGAGGATGACACCGGCGCTTTGATCCTCGCCGAGGATACCGAACTTGCCGGTGCGGTAAAACCCGGCCAGTGCTGAGATTCGATCAACCATACATTCTCTCCCCATCCGGGTCGTACATGTGAGGTGAGATTATCTCCACCTCGATATTACCTTTTCGTACCGGATCGGCGGCAATCACGGTTTTACCTTCCCAGGCTTCGTAGCCGCTGGAAATAAAGCCGAGGCCAATCCAGTGCCCCATCGCCGGTGAATGCGTAACCGCAGTAATCCAGCCTTCACCCAGCCCGGAAACTTTGCCTTCGGCGCAAAGAATCGAACCCGCGTTAAAAGTCTGGCTGGCATCCTTAGGCTTAATGCCGACCAACCGCGGTCGGTCTTCGCGCATCAATTCGGGACGATTGCGCATGGCACTACCGATAAACGATTTTGCAGGCGACGCCATTTTACCGAGTCCGGCATCATCGATAGTGACGCGACCATCGAGCTCTGCGCCGGTGACGTGACCCTTTTCGATACGCATCGCACCGAGCGCTTCGAGACCATATAAACAACCGTCTAGCGGTTCGGCCGCAGCCCAGAGTAAATCCATCAATGCCGAGGCATAATCCGAAGGCACATAAGCCTCGAAAGCCATTTCACCCGAGAAACTGATTCGAGCGATGCGGCAGGGAATCCCGCCCTTCAGCGTGGTTTCGATGACACCCATAAACGGGAAGGCATCGTTCGACATCACCGATGGATCCTCGACACAGGCTTCGAGTACTTCGCGAGATTTTGGTCCCGCGACGGCGCTGCCAGCCCACTGTTCGGATACCGAGGTAACATGAACACGTAAGTCCTGCCAGCGAGTCTGTAACAGCTCCTCGAGAAAGACCATGACCTTACCGGCATGCGCGGTGGTGGTCGTCATAAAGTAATCGGTTTCGGATAAACGCCAGGTCGTACCATCGTCCATGACGATGCCGTCGTCGCGCAACATGATGCCGTAACGCGCTTTACCAATCGGTAACTTGGCGAACGGGTTGGTATAAATTCGATTCAGAAACTCAGTCGCATCCGGCCCCTGTATGGCAATTTTACCCAGTGAGGTAACATCGCATAAACCGACCGTACGCCGCGTGGTCTCGGTTTCACGCACATAGGCTTCGCTAATACCTTCGCCCTTACGCGCGAAATACCAGGGGCGATGCCAGAGACCCGCCATGGTCATAGTCGCGCCGTGATCCAGATTCCAGACGTGCATTGGCGTACGCCTCAGCGGCCTGAAATGGCCATCGACATTGCGGCCTTTTAGCGCACCAATCGATACGGGCGTATAAGGCGGTCTGAAAGTCGTGGTGCCGACTTCGGGAATTTCCTTGCCCTGGGCATCGGCCATCAGCGCCAGGCCGATGATGTTGCCGACCTTGCCACCATCGGTCGCCATACCCAGCGTGGTATAACGCTTGAGATGCTCGACCGATACAAAACCTTCGCGATGCGCGAGGCGCACATCTTCGGTGGTAACGTCATGCTGCGGATCGACAAAGCTTTTCAGCTGCCGACCGGATACGGTGACTTCATAGAGTGGCTCGATGGGACTTTCCCAGCCACCCGGCGCTGGCGCTTTTTTCTGTCTGGCCTTGCCGCCGAGTGCTTTGATCGCTTTGGTTGCGGCTGATTCGCCTGAGGTCAGGCAATCCTCGATATTCCATACAGCCGCGGCCGAACCAGCCATATAAATCGGTTCATTGACTTCGTCGGGCCCTACAAAACAGGCCTGTTCGACATTCCATACCGGTCTAATGCCACGGTGTGATAACAAATGCACCACAGGCGACCAGCCGCCCGAAACCAGTACCAGATCGCAGGACTCGGAACCCTGTGCCGACCAGCCACCCTGACCGGCGACTGCGAAATCGAGACCATTTACACCGTGCGAGCCACGAACGTTAAGCGGTGCCGAACGGGTATGTAAATTCACCCCGCTATTACCAACGAGAGACATCATTGATTCCGGTATCGTAGCTCGCGCATCAAGTAAGCTGACAGTAGCACCGGCGCTGGCAAGTTCTGCCGCGGTCGCATAAGCCGAATCATTATTAGTCGCCACCACAATATCCTGGCCTGGCAAAATTCCATAACGATTCAGGTAGCTGCGACCGGCGGCCACATTCATCACCCCGGGACGATCGTTATTTCCAAAGGCGACCTGACGCTCCAGCGCACCGGTCGCCACAATGGTTTGCTTCGCACGTACCGTCCAGAAGCGATGACGCGGCAAATGCTTATCAGGTGAGGCGATATGATCGGTCACACGCTCGAGTAAACCAGCGGTGCCATAGTCATAAAGACCGAATGCCGTGGTACGTGTCATCATACGGGCACCGGCTTTTTCCAGTTTGGCGATCAGGTCTTTACGTTTTTTCCCGGAGGCCTCGTCGGCCTGATTCAGGTAGTCACCACCGAGTTCGCAATCCTGTTCCACCAGCAATACGTCGAGTCCGGCTTTGGCAGCGGTTAGAGCGGCAGATAAACCAGCCGGGCCGGAACCGACCACCAGTACATCGCAATAGCCATGAACATGATCGTAAACATCGGGGTCGGCTTCGCGCGAGGCGACACCCATACCCGCAGCCCTGCGGATTATTTTTTCATATTGCATCCATAAACCGGTGCCTTTGCCCCACTCCATCGGCGGTAGCCCCATAAATGTCTTGTAATAAAAACCGGCCGAGAAGAAACGTCCGAATAAACCATTAACCGCACCGAGATCGAAGCGCACACTTGGCCATGCGTTTTGACCGCTTGCCGCCAGGCCGGGGTATAGTTCCTGCATGGTGGCTTTGACATTCGGATCACGGCGTCTGCCCTGGCCAACGGTGACTATCGCTCCGGACTCTTCGACCCCGGCCGACATGATGCCGCGCGGCCGATGATATTTAAAACTTCTACCGAGTACCGTTTCACCATTCGCCATCAGGGCGGAGGCCAGCGTATCACCGGCATAACCGGTCATACTGCTACCATCCCAGGTAAATCGAATACGCTGATCACGGTCGATACGACCACCCTGTGGTAAGCGTTTAGCGCTCATTGCTCACCCCCGGTGTCAGTAGTGGATAACACAGCAGCGTTTCCTTTGTGGGCAGGACGCACCGATTGAATTTCGTGCGTCATGGTGTCGCGTTCAACCACCAGCCACATGCGGCAGCCGTTGGCGTGATGCCAGGTCTCGGACTGCATGCCGCGGATATTCTCGCGCATAAAAATTGCGTCGTGCCATTCTTCCATCGAAGCATCGAGTTCGGGGTAGACGATCGATGCGTCACCGCCATAAGAAAACTCGGTATGATCGCGTTCACCACAAAAAGGACAGTTTATTCTAATCATTTCTATTCACCCTAACCGTGCAACTTGGGATCAGGACCCGCGCCGCGCTCGTCGATAATGACGCCGCGTTTAAAGCGGCCGAGGTCAAAATGTTCGATCACCGGATCGGGACGATCATTAGCAATCAAATCGGCAAAATACCAGCCGGAACCCGGGCTAGCCTTGAAACCACCGTAGTTCCAGCCACCATTCAGGTAGAGATTATCGATTGGTGTTTTACAGATAAATGCCGAACCATCCATCGACATATCCATCACACCCGACCAGTGTCGTAGCAGCCGTACCCGCCCCAGGCAGGGCATTATTGCAGTGGCGCATTCGGCCACATCCTGCACTACTGGCAAGTTGCCGCGCTGCGCATAGGACTTATACCAGTCCAGATCACCGCCAAATACCATGCCGCCTTTGTCAGACTGTGAAATGTAAAAATGAGCACCACCAACGCCATAAACCACGACGTGATCGAGTAATGGCTTCAGCGGCTCGGAGACAAAAGCCTGTAATTTATGACTTTCGATTGGCAGGTTACCGAGACCGGCCATTTGCCAGAGACGCGACGTGTTACCCGCGACCGCAAAGCCGACTTTCTTCGCACCGATCCGTCCGCGTGAAGTTTCCAGCGCTGTGACCTTACCGTCTTCCCGAGTCACCCCGGTGACTTCGCAGTTCTGGATGATATCGACACCCTGCCTATCGGCACCTCGCGCATAGCCCCAGGCGACTGCGTCGTGTCGCGCGCTTCCTGCACGCCTTTGCACCGCCGCACCGATAATCGGGAAACGCGCATTATTGTAATTCAGGTGAGGGATCTCTTTCTTCAAAGTATCCAGATCCCAGAGCTCCCCGTCGGTATCGGTTAAACGCATGGTATTGTAACGACGTGCAGCTGCATCTCGTGCAGCAGGGCTATGGAACAGGGAAACATGATGGCGCTGACTGAACATGACGTTATAGTTCAGTTCGTGGCTCAACTCTTCCCATAATTTCAACGAGTGTTCGTAGAAATACCGATTGCCCGGCATCATATAATTGGAGCGAACTATCGTCGTGTTACGTCCGGCATTACCACCGCCGAGCCAACCCTTTTCGAGTACTGCAATATTCTTGATACCGTGATTCTTAGCCAGATAGTAAGCCGTTGCCAGACCATGCAAACCAGCACCGACGATAACGACATCGTATTCTTTCTTCGGTTCTGGATCGCGCCATTGACGATCCCAGTTTTTCTGGCCGCTAAAGCCGTTCTTAAAGACAGCCCATGCGGAATATCGAGACATGTATAAATTCTCCAGTATCGGATTTTAGGCCGATCATAACTTAAAGATTTTGCTATAAATAGAATGGTGGCGTCATAAACCAGGAAATTTACGACGCGCCATTCGCATAATCAGCTCACCGGCTTCGTCCGCTGTCGAGCCAAAACCGATTATGCCATCCTCGTGTCCGGCCATCGCCAGGATATTACCGCTCGCAAATTCACCCTGCTGGTATAAACGATTCATTTCGTGCGCCATTTGCGGCGTACCATAGGCAATATCGGCCGCTGTTTCGGGGATTTCGAGCCTTGCCCGCGCATGCCAGATCCCGGGGCTATGCACATGGAAAACATACTGAATTTGATCATCAAACGCATATACAGCGGCGTGTGTGAGCGATTCCGACGAAGGTTTGACCCGACCCTCGGCTTCGACCCGATTGGCGCGGATATCGGTTCGTGTTACCAAAGCATAATCCTCCGGCGTTAGTTCATCGAGCCCGCCTGTCTGGGTGCCCGAGATCAGGAAAGACTGTCGATCAATACGTTGCGATAGATTGCCGAAACCGAGGCCGTTGTAGCGTTGTGGGTCCTGACCTAGAATACCTGTTTTTTTAAACTGGCGATGCCAGTGGTTAAGAGCCGAGTAGTCGTGGTCGAGTAGCGGCTCGGCGTCGCGAAACACCAGTTGGTATTTAATAACGCCTTCCTGTTCAGTCATGCTTGCCTCTCTCGGGAAACAGGCCAAGCAACCCCTCTTCCGACGCCTCGCACACGCCACGCTCGGTAATCAACCCGGTCACCAGTCGCGCAGGCGTCACATCAAAAGCCGGGTTAGCTGCCGGGCTTTTTTCAGGCGTCAAACGTACATTCACCTGTTCATTGTTTAGATAACCCTGGATAAACGAAACCTCATCGCCGAGCCGTTGCTCGATGGGTATCTGCTTGCCATGGTCTATTGACCAGTCTATGGTCGGAGAAGGCAATGCAACGTAGAAAGGAATTTTATTGTCAAAAGCGGCTAACGCTTTTAAATAAGTGCCGATCTTATTGGCCACATCGCCGTTTCGCGCAGTACGATCAGTACCCACAATGACCAGATCGACTTCGCCCTGTTGCATTAAATGACCACCCGCATTATCGACAATAACGCTGTGATCAACCCCCTGTTCGCATAGTTCCCAGGCAGTCAGACTCGCCCCCTGATTGCGAGGTCGCGTTTCGTCGACCCAGACATGGAGCGGGATGCCCTGTTGTTGAGCATGATAAATCGGCGAAGTCGCCGTACCCCAATCCACCGTGGCGAGCCAGCCGGCGTTACAGTGCGTGAGGATATTCACCGGGCCATTTTTTCCTTGCGCTATATCGCTAATCAAAGACAGACCTGATTCGCCAATCCTCCGGCAGATTTCCTCATCCTCATCGCAGATTAGCTCGGCCTCAAGCTTAGCCAGCGCAAGGTGACCAGATTCAGCCGTTTTAAGCCTGCCAATAACCCGGTCCACCGCCCATGCCAGATTAACCGCGGTCGGGCGGGCTGTTTTTAAATATTCGCCGTCCTCAATTAGCGTCTCGAGATCAAATTTATCAGCCTGTCCAACAATCGACAGATACACCCCCCAGGCAGCAGCCGCACCGATTAACGGTGCCCCCCTGACATGCATATCCCTGATAGCCAGAAATACATCATCGACACTGTGTAAATCTTCAATTACCAGTTCGTGAGGTAAAGCACGCTGATCAATAATCTGCACGCAACCCGGTCCGTCGGCTTTGAGCCAGATAGTCCGATGGGGTTTGCCTCTTACCAGCATAATAACGACCCTGAATTTTTGCAGTCCAGTTTATAAGTTATTACAACTAGTTCCCACGAAAGAATCCGTTTTGGGTGCTAAAATATAATTATCCAAACGATCCGTTGATTCAGATGCATTCAAAAGCCGCCAAAATAACTATTTCCGTCTCTATCGCTATCTCAATTATTGTGGCTGTGGTGATTTTCTCGCCCTGGCAGAGCCAAAACCCACACCTGCAACTCTCTGAATCAAAATATGACCTGACTATTCCACCCGGAGAAATTCACGAATCCTGTATGAAAATCCTGGAAACCGAAGAACTAAAGTATTCCTTTGAGAGTTCTGGAAAAGTGAATTTTAATATTCACTATCACGAGGCAGATAGTGAAGCTATCTATTACCCGGTACAGGAAACGCTCATATCCTATAAATCCGATACCTTTCAGCCGGAAATGACGCAACACTACTGCCTGATGTGGGAAAACAGTAGCGGTGTCGAATCCGGCCTGTCGGTGCGGTCAAGAGTCTTACCCGCTATGGCTACCGACACTGGCAAGATTCCAGTTACCTTCCGTGCCGATACTAAAAACAACCAGCTTAATGTACTCGACGCGCAAAACACGACTATTTTATCCATTGAGGTGAACGACCCTGTTCTTGAGTTTGCAATTAATCCTTCTGGAACTCGACTGGCAGTCGCAACAGCTGAAAACAACCGACTAAGAGTCTACGACCTGGAAACACGACGATGGATTGAGGAACTCAGTTTTCCATCGGCACCAAGATTCCTGGTCTTTTCGGACGACGACAAAACCCTGGCACTGGCTGATGAGCATTCAGACGAGATTATATTCCTGGATACCGATAAATTTGAAATCGACACGCGCCTTCGCATTCCCGAACCGCCTGTCGCCATGTTGAGCAGCGAAGTGCCCGGCCAGCTACTGATCAGGACTAGCAAAGACGTGCTGGATATTGATTTTGAGCAACGAAAAATAGTGCAGAGTAACGCGAAAATTCCGATCGATTTTGGCGGTGAGAAAGTACTCATCGACCCGGACGAATGGTGTTTTACGCACGGA
>JAOUJX010000523.1 GCA_029882955.1 Gammaproteobacteria bacterium | reverse complement strand
GTTGTCCAAAATTGACTTCGCTCTCGAATTAATTAAATTACGCATCGATACCTGGCAGCTTTGGCTGGATAATTTCGATACCGAAGCAACCAGCCTTCAACCGGCCCTGTCGATTGACTTCGAAACCGGGTCCCGTGTCGTCGACTGTCTACTCAACCATAAGCTCCAGGTTAGTTTTCGCGATGAAATTAGAAAGCCGTTAGAAGAAGTATTCACCGGCCTCGAATTCGAATCACTTAGAGACCAGCTCGACGAAATTCACCGCAAGGTAAGATACTCGCGCCTGTTCATCGCGCTACACATGCATGCCGGTGATGGCAACGTGCATACTAATATCCCGGTGCATTCCGACGATTACGGCATGATGCAGGAAGCCGAATCGATAGTCGAACAGGTGATGCATCTAGCAATCGAACTCGATGGTGTGGTTTCCGGCGAGCATGGAATTGGCCTTACCAAGATACAATATCTCGACGATGACAAACTTGAGGCGTTTCGAAGCTACAAGGAAAAGGTCGATCCGTCCCAGGTCTTCAATCGTGGTAAATTACTGGCGGGAAGTGGTTTGCAAAATGCCTATACACCATCATTAAAACTCGTCCAACAGGAAGCCCTGATTCTTGAATACAGTGATCTGGGCGAAATCAACGATTCGATTAAGAACTGCCTGCGCTGTGGTAAATGTAAGCCCGAATGTATGACGCATATTCCCCATGCCAATCTGCTGTATTCACCGCGAGATAAAATTCTGGCAACCGGATTAATTATCGAAGCTTTTCTTTACGAAGAACAAACCCGACGTGGATTATCTATCCGTCACTTCGATGAATTGAACGATATAGCCGATCACTGCACTACCTGCCACAAATGCCTCAATCCCTGCCCGGTCAACATAGACTTCGGTGATGTCAGTATTTCGATGCGGAATATCCTCACTCAACATCGGAAAAAGCCGTTTAACCCGGGCGCCAAACTGGCAATAGGGTTTCTTAATATGACTGATCCGATGATGATCAAGTTGACACGCCAGTTGGTGATTAAGAGCGGTATTAAGGCCGTATTACTACTCAGAACAATGCTAAGGCGTTTTGGATTGATGCCGATTGCGAGTAAACGCCCTCATTCGTCCACGGGTAAACCGGCAGTAAATCAGCAGATTGTTAATTTTGTCAGAAACCCGGTTCGTGCAGAGGTGCCGAGTAAAACCATGCGTCAGTTACTATCGGTGGAAGAAAGTAATCTGGTACCGATTATTCGTGATCCAGACAGCGATCAAAGTCAGCGCGACTCGGTGTTTTATTTCCCGGGCTGCGGTTCAGAGCGTCTGTTCAGCCAGATAGGACTGGCGACCCTGGGCATGCTTTATGAAACCGGAACCAGGACGGTTTTGCCACCGGGATATCTTTGCTGTGGTTATCCTCAAACCGCAGCAGGAAATGCTGAAAAGGGACATGAAATTACCACTCGAAACCGGGTATTGTTTCACCGCGTCGCTAATACATTGAACTATCTGGATATTAAAACCGTCATTGTCTCCTGTGGAACTTGCATCGACCAGCTCGAAAAATATCAGTTCGATAAGATTTTCCCTGGCTCTCGAATTATGGATATTCACGAATACCTGCTGGAAAAAGGCGTTCGCGTGACACAGGCATCCGAATATGAATATACCTACCACGATCCCTGCCACACGCCGATCAAACAATATGCACCGCTTGAAGTCGCCAGTGAATTAATGCAAAGGCCGGTTGAATTAAGTAATCGGTGTTGCGGTGAAGCCGGTACACTGGCAACATCACGACCCGATATCGCGCATCAGTTATATTCGCGAAAACTGAAGTCGATGGAAGCGGCAAAGGCGAAGTTCTCTGATGCTGATAAGCCGGTAAAATGCCTGACTTCCTGTCCCGCCTGTCAACAGGGTCTGTCCAGGTACGCAAAACAAACGGGTATTACTACAGATTATATCGTCGTGGAACTCGCACGCCTGAACTACGGTGAAAACTGGCAGCAGGTTTTTATCGATAAAATTAACAACGGCGGAACCGAGAAAGTCTTGCTCTAATGTCGAATCTGAAATTATTTATTACTGGTCACAAGGGCTTTGAAACGCCGCATTTTCACGAATTACGAGATATTCTAAGTGTTTGTGATGCAATTATAAACCGTCAATATGGCGGTGTCGAAGTGCAGGGT
>JAOUJX010000522.1 GCA_029882955.1 Gammaproteobacteria bacterium | reverse complement strand
AACCGCAATCGGTGCATTGGAGGCGATGCGCTGCGCGGTTACTACAACGGCTGGCATTAAATCAGCGAGTGGATAGACCGCGTTTACCAGGCCCCACCGTAAGGCTTCTTGCGCAGAGAATGGTCGCGCCGACAGGATGAGTTCCTTGGCGCGGCGTTCACCCATGGCGCGCGCCATGGTTTGTGTGCCACCGGCTCCGGGGATAATCCCCAGACTGGTTTCGGTGAGCGCGAAACGCGCATGATCGGCGGCATAAACAAAATCCATCGCTGCGGTAATTTCGCAGCCCCCGCCGTAAGCGGCACCATTAATAACTCCGATCAACGGTATCGGACAATCCAGCACAGCACGAACCATACGCTCGTAGATTAAATGCTGCCTGCCCCAGGCTTCGTCGGTCATATGATTACGCTCTTTCAAATCACCACCGGCACAAAAAGCGCGTTCTCCTGCGCCAGTGAGTAAAATGCAACGAGTCTCCCCGGCATCAAGCGCCAGACTTTCAAACAATTGATATAACTCCGACGCCATCTGTGTATTGAAGGCGTTGGCAGACTCGGGCCGGTTTAAAGTAACCTTGAGTATATGAGGCTCGATGGTCTGGACGAGTAAAGTGGTATAAGTCATAGCAGAGATTTTTAAGCAGGGTTAGTACGACCGTGGCATATCCAGAACATGTTCTGCGATATAGCTGAGGATCAAATTAGTCGAAATGGGTGCCACCTGGTACAGGCGTGCTTCGCGGAATTTTCGCTCGATATCGTATTCCTCGGCAAAACCGAAACCACCATGAGTTTGTACGCAGGCCTCCGCTGCAGCCCAGGAAGCATCCGCCGCCAGCATCTTCGCCAGATTGGCTTCTTCGCCGGGATTCTCACCTGCCTCGTACAGACGAATCGCCTCACGCAACATCAGTTCGGCGGCGCGCATCTGCGAATAGGCTTTGGCAATCGGAAACTGGATACCCTGATTCTGTCCGATTGGCCTGCCGAACACCGAGCGTTCGTTTGCGTAACTCGATGCCTTTTCGATGAACCATTTCGCATCACCGATACACTCTGAAGCGATGAGAATACGCTCGGCATTCATCCCCGAAAGTATATAGCGAAAGCCCTTGCCCTCTTCACCAATCAGGCTGGTCGCCGGTACCGGCATATTGTCGAAAAACACTTCCGTAGTAGCGTGATTCATCATGGTACGAATCGGTCGAATGGTGAGTGATTTTTCCGGGCTTTCGCGCATATCGACCAGCAGCACCGACAGACCATCGGTACGCTTTTTGATCTGATCGCGTGGTGTTGTACGGCACAGTAATAACATCAGGTCTGAATGTTCGGCGCGCGAAGTCCAGATTTTCTGGCCATTCACGATATAATTCTCGCCTTCCAGTTTTGCCGTCGTCCTGAGGGCGCTGGTATCGGTGCCACTGCCAGGTTCGGTCACACCAAAGGCCTGTAGTCGAAGGCGGCCCTCGGCGATACCGGGCAAATACTGTTGCTTCTGCGCCTCCGAACCATGTCGCAGGACGGTTCCCATGGTATACATCTGAGCATGACAGGCCGCAGCATTACAGCCCTGATAATGGATGGTTTCGAGGATTGCGGCAGCGGCCGAAATCGGTAATCCAGAGCCACCATATTCTTCAGGAATCAGTGCCGCCAGAAATCCTGCGTCGGTCAACGCTTCGACAAAAGCCGTCGGGTAAGCCTGTTCGCGGTCGCATTGTCGCCAATATTCACCGGGGAAATCACGACACAACTGGGTCACTGCATTGCGGATATCCTGGTGGCCTAATTCATATTTCATGTTTATAACTTAGTCTTCAGATGATTGTAGTGAATCGATAAATGCTTGCGACAGTCCTTCGCTAAATCGCGCCAGGCCGTTATTCAAAAAATGCTGTCGCATTGGATGGCCATTGCCACCATCGGCCCGCATATCCGATTCCGGCGTCTCATTTGTGACTGCCGGCCAATGTCCAGCCTGCGCCTCACTACCTTCGCTGACAATATCCAGGGGATCGTCTTCGCTTATGGCCGGAGTCTGCAATAAATCCATAAACTGCCAGGTTGCTTCCAGCGGTATATTGTTGGTGTCATAAAAGTAAATCGACCAGAAAATGCCATGGTCGATGGCACCTTCGACTTCGATGCCGGCAGCTTCGAGCTTATCCTTGAGCGCAAATAACTCCTGTTTCG
>JAOUJX010000156.1 GCA_029882955.1 Gammaproteobacteria bacterium | reverse complement strand
GGGTCACTTGGGTTGTTCTAAATGCCATCTAACCAGTCCAGCCAGAGGGATGCCAAAACCGCCGCTCCGCTCTGGTTTTGCCACCCCTGCTGGTTGCGTTATGTTTTTTAGGATAGTTCATTGGTTGGTTTATGATAGATAATTCAAAATCTACTCCTGAGTTAATTTCAGAAGCATATAAAAATGATGTTGAAGAGGAATACTGGGGCATTATTCACGAGCTTCATAAGCGTGGTTCTGAAGTGGAATTTTCAGCAGCATGCAAACTGATTGAGTCTACTGATCCTATAAATAGAGAAATTGGGGCTGATATTCTTGGGCAGATTGGTTGGAGGGATAATTCTTTTCAGGATGAGTCAATTCCTATTTTAATTCGGTTGCTCGCAGATGGTTGTGATGATGTAATCGCTTCCGCTGCATTTTCACTTGGGCATAGAAATAGCCCAATGGCCATTCCTATCTTAATTGAACTTGCTACCCATAATAGCGCTAGAGTTCGAGAGGGAGTGGTCTCAGGTCTAAGTGGACTAGAGTCAGAAGCTGCCATTAATACCCTAATTACGCTTAGCCGTGATCCCGAGGTTGATGTCAGGAACTGGGCCACATTCGGTATTGGTAACCTAAGTGAAGCAGATAACAGTGATATTCGAAACGCCTTAAAGGAACGAATTACTGATAACGACTATGAAGTTAGAGGAGAGGCTTTTATTGGCCTAGCTAATAGAAAAGTCATAGAAATACAAGATGCTCTAATTAAAGAGCTATCAGGTGAGTTTAGCGGTAATTGGGCGGTTGAAGCCGCAAAAATAATGGCTGATCCAGCATATTGTAGAGTTCTCTCCAAACTGAAGAGTCGAGAGGCCGGGAATATTGAGGATCGTTTTATAAATGATATTGACGAAGCTATATCTTGCTGTTGTGGTGATAGCAAAACATAACAAAAGCATTCAACTCGGACAAACCTCCGCGGGAAATCAAAGGGGTCGGAGTAAATTGATCTCGAAAAATAAATCAGCTTACACTGACCCCATTGATTTAGGCTTTTGATGCTGGTGAGTATGGGCACAAAGATGGCATAAACCCTATAGAAATCAATACTAGGCCACGGATCAATGAAATACTTAAAAATGCATAACCAGCATTTCAAACAGATTCGGCGCACAAGTGCGCCTCTCTGTTTAAATGGGCGTTATACGTAAAATGGCGAAAAAGAAATCCCCTTTAGAAGCAGCTGCAGGAAAACTGATCTCTGCAATTCAAAAAGAATGGGATAATGAAATGGGAGAACCTGAAGCAGAAGAAAGTGAAAATATTATGCATAAAGGCCATGACATTCTTAAGGCTGCAAGAAATAATAATATCAGTAGCATATTAAATGGAATGAACGTAACCCAATTTTTAGGTGACATATGGGTTCACAAACATCCAAATGTTAAACAAAGTATTGCGAATTTTGAGGCCGTTTTAAATGCGTTTGAAAACGTATAACCAGTGGCTCAAATTGATTCGGTGCGTAAACGCACCTCCCAATTTAGCCAAGCGTTAAAGCTATGGAATTATCAGATATATTTATTATCATTTTTGCCATATGTGCAGCCTTTCAATTCTACTTTCCAGTACTAGCTAGAAAAATAAAGATAAGGATGTCTGAACTAGGTTACGAAATGCGAAGTAGTACATTAGGTTCAATCTCAAATGGCACAACATTCTGGTCAGAGGCTAGAAATAAAAGAAACAAATGGGGTCAAGTCTAGTAATAAGTAGTAATCCCTGTTAGAACAAATGGGTGACCCCATAGATTTTCCATAGATCTTTTGGAAGCAAATGAAAATCTGCAAAGTTCTCTCATTGCGATGTCCTCAACAATGGGGAATTAAGAATAGTAGAAAGATAATTTTTCCTCACCTTTGTTTTGTTCCACTATAATTGCCTCAATATTAAACTCGTAGTACGCCCTAGTATGATCGAAAATAAAGAACCAGGCACAAAAGAGACAGTGATAATCTCCCAGCTGTCGATTTTTGGCTGTCAGTGATTTTCAGGCAGTGATTTTTACTTCAACAACCTATTTATTTTTTCTTGCGGCAATGCTGTTGGCTTACTGGTCGCTGGGTCGCAGAAATCAGAACCTTTTGTTACTGGTGGGCAGTTTTGTATTTTATGGTTTCGTAACGCCCTGGTTTTGCCTGCTGTTAGCAACGTCGATCATTGTCGACTTCAACTGCGGAAAAGCGATCCATCGCAGCTTGAATGGCAGGAAGTACCTGCTGATCAGTATTGGATTCAATATTTCGCTTCTGGCGGTATTTAAGTATTGTAATTTTTTCATCGAAAACTTTATCGAACTATTCAACATACTCGGCTTCGAACCATCGATTTCGGTACTCAATATCGTATTACCGGTAGGTATATCCTTTTATACCTTCCAGACTTTGAGTTATACCATTGATGTCTACCGAGGCAAGCTGAAGCCTATTGATGATTTCGTCGCATTTTCGGTATTTGTTTCGATGTTCCCACAGCTAGTGGCGGGTCCGATTGAACGAGCCACGAATATGCTGCCGCAAATTCTCGGTCAGCGTCAGATAGACCGGGAAGACATCAGTCGAGGGGTTTACCTGATATTCAGGGGTTTTGTTAAAAAACTGGTGGTTGCAGACAACGTTGCGATTTACGTCGACAAGATATTCCTGCTCGAAACCGCTAATCCATTGATGATCGCTGTTGGCTCGGTGGGATTTGGCATCCAGATTTATGCGGATTTTTCTGCTTACACCGATATCGCCCGGGGGTCAGCCAGATTGTTCGGCTTTCGTCTGATGGAAAATTTCAGGTCCCCCTATCTTGCCTGTAGCCCTTCGGATTTCTGGCGCCGCTGGCATATCTCCCTGTCATCATGGATGCGTGATTATCTATACATTCCGTTACGCGGATCAAAAACGGATTCCCGGCGCAGATTGCTGGCAGTGTTGGTGGTTACCATGGGACTCAGTGGTTTGTGGCATGGTGCAGCCTGGAATTTTGTACTATGGGGTCTGTATCACGGTCTGCTACTGGTGATTTACCACGGCCTCGGTTTTAGTGGAAATGTGCAGCCCCGGACATTCCCGGGACGAATATTGGCCATTTCCATCATGTTTATTTTGACCATGGCAGGATGGGCGCTGTTCAGAACTCCCAGCGTCGAGTGGCTCTATCAGTCCTTGTTTGGAGTCGACTCCATAATCACCACCGACAGTATAAATAGCGCAGTGTATTTTTGCGCTTTGTTTGCCATTTTCAGCTTGCCGCTTTATCTCTATAAACTTCCCATCTACAAGATCAGGTACGAAAGCGCATGGATATTGAGCTGCATCCTGGTTCCATTGCTGTTGATAGTTATATTTCACCAGGATAATTCTGATGCTTTCATTTACTTCCAGTTTTAGGGAAGGTCGTCCATGACCATAGCCGTCCACCGAAAAATTCAGTACTTAATTATCGTAGGACTAATGATTTTGCTACTAATTTATACAACCGATCAATTTAGCGGCGTACCACACAATAACGATTCTGCGGGTTTGGTGGAAAATAGACAGTGGGTTTCAGCGACCCGTGAGAAACTGCAGGCGACCTCGCCGGAAGTTGTAGTCATAGGCAATTCCATGACTGGATATGGTTTTGACGAGGTTCTGTTTTCCGAGTTATCTAATACTCC
The DNA here is from genome assembly GCA_029882955.1 of Gammaproteobacteria bacterium. Taxonomy (GTDB): domain Bacteria; phylum Pseudomonadota; class Gammaproteobacteria. The sequence continues at coordinate 5,141 of JAOUJX010000156.1, read as the reverse complement.
GACGATCAGCATCTGGCGCAAAGGTACAGCCTCGGCCTGGTTTTACCTGGCCTTGAAGAATCTGGTGCTGGCCGAAAGCCAACCCCGAAATCTGGTCATCATCTTTCGTGACAACATTCTTACACGTCCCGATCTGAGAGTCTGGGGCATGTTTAAAAAAGATATCGATGCATTGGCGCAGGTAGATTCCAGGCTGCTGGATGAATTGGCGTACCTGAATCACAAAAGCGCGGAATATTATTTCACCAACTACCTGCCGTTGTACGCCGAGCGTTCTCTATGGAGTGACAAAATCAAGTTTGTTGCCGAAGAATTTGTAAGCCAGCGCATACTGAACATTGAGGTCAGCGAATTGATGGTGAGCCTGAACAATCTATTCACCTATAACGGCATCAAATATCGAGAGATGGGGAACCAGTCGTACTATCAATCGACACGGTTGGATCCCGACGACCTGCGTTTTAGTGAAAACGTAAAGGATTCATTTTTACCTCATATTGTCGACCTGTGTAAACAGCACGGAATCAATCTGGTCGTGGTCAGATTTCAGCGATTAGTCGATCTGGAACGCTTACGCGATACCGAACTGGTCGAACAATATATCGCTGATCTAGCGGATTATGCACAAAAACATAATTTTGTATTCATCGATTCGACTGATAAAAACTGGCTTGATCGCCGTCACTACTCAGTCAACGACCATCTGGTCGAGGCAGGGAAAGAGCGCTTCACACGAGAATTATTTCGAGAGTTTCAAGAACGAAATATGCTTGGGCAGCACACTGGTAAATAACAGCTTCATACAACCCTTAGGACTACTATGGCTATAGTTCTTTGACTGAGGCTAGCTCTCACAAACAAAGGACGCTCTAATGATAAGCGCTATCATATTGATCACGGGTGCCATATCGAGATATGGATAACTGGGTTCAGGTCTAGCCTTTAGCCTCCGCTGCAGAAGATATGGGGTCACCCATTAGACCTTACATTTGGACCTATCTTCCGTACATATCTAGTCCAGGGAGAGGGCGATGATAGCGGACAACCTCCCCATACGTCTTTGACGCAGCGAGCAATCCCTTATCACTGTTTATCGGCAACCCGGCTTCTTCAGCCGCCTTCAGGAAGGCTATTGAAGCCATGAGCGCATGTTGGGGCTGTATACCCCCGGTAGCGCAAAGCCGCCAACCCAGATCTGGATAACCCGGAATAGCTGCCGCCTCTACGGCGTGCTTGTTGTACATTATGTTTAGCACTTCTTTGATTTCTTTCTCGCCATAACCTGTCGGTGCCTGGATTGCAGTTACCGCATTAGAAGCAATGTTGATGTCTTTTGCGACCAGCTCAAGGCCGGCACTCTTTACGGCAGCACGATAGATTGCAGAACAATCCGCATGCCGTTCGAAAACTCGATCTAAGCCCTCGATCGCAAGAGTATCCAGAGCCACAGCTAATTGGGCGTAATTGGGTGGCGTTTCGATGTGTAGAGCCCCTCTTTCCATGGCCTCAATCATTTTGGTCAGGCTAAGATAGTGTTCGCCTTTTTTAAGTCCTGCTGCTTTCATCTGTTGATCGCACTCGGCAATTCTCTTCAGCGCCTTTGCGCTGAGCGTAATCATTCCGATACCCGGTGTAGACATCAAACCCTTTTGACTGCATCCCAGGAGCATATCGATCCCCAGTTTATCCATAGAAAGTGGCAAGCTGCCAATAGAAGAAATGCCATCTATAACCATAAGGGCCGGGTGCTTTAGCTCATCCAGCAAATCACGCAACTCCTGAACACTGGCAGTAACTCCGGAGCCCGTTTCGTTATGCGGGGCCATAACCATCTTGATATTACCTTCCGGGTTATCACGAAGGTCTTTTTCTAATGCTTCCCTGCACTGAGCAAGCGGCAGATCTTCACCAACACCTCCTTTCAGGCGTATGACGCCTCTACCCAGATTTTCAACGCAATTGCCCATTGCTGTACTGAAGCTGCCGATCTCCAGGGTCAGGATGACTGCCTTATCGGAATTTACTTCGTCCGGGGTGCGTAATGAGCCTGCTGCTGCCTCGGTGGCAGATGTCCCTGAGCCGTTGAAGAAAAGGGGCATTCCGCCTTCCGGCATATCCACTAATTTCCCGTACTCCCGGCGAACCGCTGTAAAAAATTCCGCCGCGCCTGGACCGCGCATGCCTCTTGTCTGGATAGATGAAAATTGAGTAACCAGATCAGACCCAAAGGCGGGACCAGGTGTGACGTTTATGATCTTGTTATGTGGAGACCAGACTGCAGATTTATCGTTAAGAAAGTCATCGTCAGGTACTTCAATTTGATTGGCTTCAATAAGACGTCTAAGTCCGGAAAGTGGAGAGATTAATTCATTTGTCATTTTCAGGTAACCCTAAGTTCTACACATTATGTGTTAGATCATTAACTAAAAGCTCAAGACAAACTAGTGTAAAACCGACCTAAAACTTCTCTATAACCCATGGGGGTGGTAGTAACTGCCGATGCCCCTACCTTCTGCAGTGTAGTTTGAATACGGCCTTTATATCCAAAGAGTGATATCGTCGTCGATAACCCTCGGGAAAAGCAAAAAGGGACGTAGGGATTAAAATTTGACCATATTTCAGTGACGTCACCAACAAACCGGCTTGGCACCGGTCACCTCAATCGTTTCGCCGCAAATATAGCGTGATTCATAAGATGCCAGGAAAGCAATTACATCGGCTATTTCTCTGGGAGTTGCAATATGCCCCAGGGGAACTGTTTTGTGGAGTTCTTCAATCGCGGTATTGGGGTCGAGGCCTCGTTGAATAAAGCCAGTGCGCAACATCGGCGTGTCAACTTCGTTCGGGCAGACGGCATTGACCCTGATGCCATCGGGGGCATGGTCGCGTCCGAGACTTTTGGTAAATGCTGACAGTGCGGCTTTGCTGGTGCAATAAGCCACGTGGTCTGGACCGGGATAAATGCCCCAGGTTGAAGCGGTGTTTACAATAGCGCCACCGCCAGCGGCCTGCATATGCGGTATGGCGGCACGACAGAGAATAAAAGCCGCATTGATATTGACGTCCATCGCGCTAAACCACATGTCGTCGGTGGTTTCGAGAATGTTGCCGCGAGGTATCACGCCGGCATTATTGAGCAGGATGTCGATGCCCCCCATCTGCTCGGCGGCTTTGCTGATGATGTTTTCGCAGTCGATTTTTTTGCGTAAGTCACCCGAAATATATCTGCTTTCCAGGTCTCTTCGTTCGAGACGTTTATGGAACTCAAAACAATCTTCTTCGCTGCGGTCGGTAAAAAATACCTGAGCGCCTTCGCGCGCAAATAATTTTACCAGGGCTCGTCCGACACTACCGACTCCTCCGGTAACGACGACACGTTTATCATGAAATTTCATGTTGTCACTCTTAAAGTTGTGTCAATTAGACCGGAATAGAAACTTACTGGTAACTATTCGGCTTAACTGGCACTAATTATGCCAGTAGTGGGATTACAGGCAACGATTTAATTCACAGAAAGCGTCGCGGGCTAAAAGGTTTAATGTTGTGACTGAGCTCTTCGCCATTGATTAATTCCGATATCAATTTACCGGTTATTCCCGACAGGGTCAGACCAATATGCTGATGACCAAAGGCGTACAATACGTATTCTGAACTTAAGCTATAGCCAATTGCAGGCAGGGCATCCGGGAAAGTAGGGCGGAAGCCAAGCCAATCCTGATCGGGTTGATCTGGCAGGTCGAACATCTGTTGTGCGTGTCGAGTTAGATAATCTAAATTGCGAGAGTTTTTTTCCTCGGACAAGCCGGCAATCTCGACGGTGCCGGCAAAACGCAGACCTTCGTCCATCGGCGTGGCGTAAAACCCGGCCCAGCTAACCGGGCGATTAAGAAGCGATTGCTTGCCGCGATACTGTACGTGATAACCGCGTTCAGTATCGAGTGGTAGTTGTGAGGTACCTACGCCTTCTATCTTTGTCGAAAAAGCACCAGCGGCTATGACGGCACGATCAGCAGCTAAAGTTTCACCGTCGGCCAGATTAATATTAAGCCCATCGTCAGTATGAGTAACGGCCAGTGCTCGCGAGGCTCGGTACTCCCCGCCATTGCTCATAAATGTGTCAAAGTAGCGCGTCACTAAAGACTGTGGATTAAGTACCTGTGTGGCCTGCTCGAATAACAGGCCTCTGGCGAAAGATTTTTTAATTCCGGGTTCGAGGTCTCTTATGTCAGCGGCATCAAGCTCGGTGAATTCAATTCCCTGGTCGCGGCGAAGCTGATTTGCTGCCCTGGCGTCGTCGAAGTCAGCCTGATCCGGGTAGAGATACATGCAGCCCTGTTGCGATAGCAGTGACCCGGCCTCGCAATATTCGATGAGCGGGGTGAAGCCGTCGTAAGTTTTACTCAGAAGCCTGCCGAGAATTCGGCTGATTCGCTCAACCTTTGCGGGGCGGCAATTGGAGAGAAATTTCATCATCCAGGGCAGGTGTGTTAACGCATAGCCAAAATTAACCGATAGCGGACTGTCTTTGGCAAACATCAAAGAAGGCATGTTTTTGAAGATAGCGGGGCTGTTTACCGGCACGCAGGCATAGTCGGCAATGGTGCAGGCGTTGCCTGACGAGGTTCCCGAACCCGGCTTATCCGGGTCGATTAAAACGACCGGGTAGCCTTTCATTTGTAACCAGAGGGCGCAGCTGCAGCCAACGATGCCGGCACCGATGACGGCGATAGTTTTATCTTTATTCATGTCGTCATGTTATCGCGATATTGTCCCGGTGACATGCCAATTTGTCGACGAAAAGCTCTGAAGAATGCTGTTTCACTTTGATAGCCGAGTCGGTCAACGATATTGCCAATCACAACCTGGCCGGTTTCCAGCCAGCGACAGGCCAGTCGCATACGCCACTGCAGCAGGTATTCGCCGGGTGTGCAGCCGACAGTCTCGCGAAAATACTGGTTGAAAGCAGTTCGTGACATGCCTGCTTCGTTGGCCAGTGTTTGCACGCTCCAGCGCTGCTCGGGTTGGCTGTGGATCGCGGTGATGGCGCGCGCCAGTCGAATATCGGCGAGGCCGGCGAGTACCCCGGTTTCAATTTTCTGATGCTTCATCACATAGCGCAGGACATGAACCAGTAGCACTTC
>JAOUJX010000155.1 GCA_029882955.1 Gammaproteobacteria bacterium | reverse complement strand
TGCTTACGCTGGTTCTGGATGTTTAACCCAGGATTGTATCTCTAGGTACTTTTAGTCACCAGCTCACAAATATATTTACCAATCGGTATCGCCGAGGTCGCGGCGGGAGAGGGGGCATTACAGACATGCAGGCTGCGAGGGCTTTCAGCAAATAGAAAGTCGTGTACCAGAGAACCATCCGCCATTACCGCCTGCGCGCGGATACCAGCCGGGTATTCTTCGAGGTCGGATAACTCCAGCTGCGGGCAATATTTCTGCGCCTGTTTGAGAAAACGTCGGGGTTGCCAGGAATTTCTAAATTCTTCCTTCGCACTGCGCCAGTGCTGTCTGGCGAGTTTCCAGAAACCCGGGAAACTAATTGTTTCCCAGCTGTCTCGTAGATCGAAGTTATATTGTTCATAGCCTTCTCGTTTGAAGCCGAGTACGGCGTTCGGGCCGATGGTGATCGAGCCATCAATCATGCGGGTTAAATGTACACCAAGGAATGGCAATTCCGGGTCTGGTATTGGATAAATCAAATGTTTGACTACATTTTCAAAGCGACTGGATAGCCGGTAATACTCGCCCCGAAACGGAATGATACGAAAATCGATGGGTAGATCCATGAGGCGGGTTATACGGTCAGCAGCGAGCCCTGCGCAGGCTATGAGGTAACCGGTGTTGATACTTAGATGCCCGGCTTTGCTATTTATATCGACGCGAATATAGTCGTCTTTCTCATTGAGCCCCATGACCTCATGTCCTGTTTTGAGGTCGCCGCCAGCTTTAACAAACTGCCGTGCCATAACTTCGGCCACCTGGCGATAATTGACAATGCCGGTTTTCGGTACGTGGATCGCGGCGACACCGGATATCTGTGGTTCGCGGCGAAGCAGTTCTTTGCTGTCGAGCAATTCATGCTCTATGCCGTTTTCCCGGCAGCGTTCGGCGAGCGCGAGCATGCGATGATATTCTTCCCGGTCGGTTGCTACCAGGAGCTTGCCGCATTGATTAAAGGGAATGTTATTGGCGTTGCAGAAATCCATAGTGGCATCCGCTCCCTGCTGACAGAACTTTGCCTTCATACTTCCCGGTGTGTAGTAGACGCCGGCATGAATGACGCCACTATTGTGCCCGGTTTGATGCTGGCTTAGCGCGTCCTCTTTTTCCAGCAGCAGGACTTTGCGGTCGGGGTACTGTGATTGTAACTGCCAGGCGGTAGAAACGCCGACGATGCCACCGCCTATGATTACGTAGTCATATTGCATAAGGTGCAGTTTACCACTGGAATGATATTTTCATCGAGTGCCAACAGTTGTCGTCGACTAAACTATTTTTTATCTGATAATCTCGGGCGTCCCCGTGGCAATGGCGATGCTCTGCGGTTGCTTGTTTTCTCGATTTTTGCCAGGAATTTCGCATCCCCGAGGGCCCAGCCTTTTAGCGCCGAATTATAAATTAAGGTTTCTTCTTCCGGGCTGATTTTCTTTTTAAACAGGGCGCGATAATTTTTATTTCGCTGCGTCGGTGTATCTCCCAGTGCCTTGTACAGGCGGTGATCGGTGATTAAAGGGTCTTCCTCCCCCTGTGCGTTGTATCCATAGCTACTCCAGTAGTAATCGCGAGGATGTGTCACCAGTCCTTCGCGCACCGGTTGGGTTTCAATAAAACGACTACAGAGCAATAAATAGTTTTTGCTGTCGAGGATAGTAGCGCGATAGCGACCCTCCCACAGGGTACCTTCGTGGTCATAGTTTTTATTGAAGTAATGAACATAGTTGCGACCCAGCGACTGTAGTGTCCTCGATATGCTATCTTCCTGCCCCGGGCTTGCCAGTAGCTGCACGTGATTTGGCATCAGGACAAAGGCATGAACTTTTAGCTGGTAGTAATCTGCAGCAATTTGAAGCCACTCGTAGTAACTGAGGTAATCATCCTCTTTGTGGAATATCTTGTTCCCACCGATACCGCGTTGAATAATGTGCTGAGGCTGATTCTTTACATAATATCTGGGAAGGCGTGCCATATACTCAGGTCTCTTGTGTAAATGCTTGAAGATAAAAGAACAGCTATATCAACTCTCGCTTGATAGTCTTCATCCACTGACGCTGATTCACTTGCTTGTCCGACTCGTCCGCAGGCCATGTCCTGGCATTTCGAATTCTCCGATATCATCGGTTAAATGATAATGAGTTTGGCCGGTTTGTAAATCCCGCTCGACCCGGCGTATATTTTGCTCCTGGCTGTGAATTTCGTAAACCGGTAAAGGTTCGGCGTTATCGGGTTCGGCTACCACAACCACAATGCTATCGTGCCCGGCGCGAATCGGCAAGTAATTGGTTGTAAGGGCGATGCGAATTCGGTGCCCTGGCAGAAATTGGTAACTACATTCGTCGATTACGAAATTACGTAAACCGATGTTTTACTCTCTGATCGGTGTTGATGCAAGAGTTGGATTGAGTTGTTTACAAAGCCGGACCTGCTTCAACCAGTTTCCTGCCTTTTTCATTGTCGGTATATTGAACAAAGTTATCGATAAACAATGCGGCAAGATTCTGTGCTTTAGCCAGCCATTCTGATGCGTCGGCGTAGCTATTACGTGGATCCAGAATACTGGCGTCTACATTAGCTAACCGGGTAGGGACTGTCAGGTTGAACACAGGCGTATCAGTACTTTCGGCCTCATCGATTGAACCATCGAGTATTGCGTCGATGATGGCGCGCGTGGCCTTGATCGAAATGCGTTTGCCGCTGCCATCCCAGCCGGTATTGACGAGATAGGCCTGGCTATTGTGCTGCGACATTCTCTGGTTAAGTACATCGGCGTATTGCGTCGGGTGCAGGCTAAGAAATGCTTTGCCGAAACAGGCCGAAAATGTCGGGGTTGGTTCGGTAATGCCGCGCTCGGTGCCAGCCAGTTTGGCGGTGAAGCCTGAAAGGAAATAATACTGCGCCTGTTCGGGGGTTAAGCGAGAAACCGGTGGCAGTACGCCGAAAGCATCCGCAGTAAGGAATATCACGCGCGAAGCGTGTCCGGCTTTTGAAACCGGCTGAACAATATTGTCGATGTGGTAAATCGGGTAGGACACCCGCGTATTTTCGGTCTTCGAGCCATCGTCATAATCGCAACTGCCGTCGTCATTGACGACTACATTTTCCAGCAGTGCATCACGACGAATCGCGCGGTGTATATCCGGCTCATCTTCGGCGCTGAGGTTAATGACCTTGGCGTAGCACCCGCCTTCGAAATTGAAGATGCCGCTGTCATCCCAGCCGTGCTCGTCGTCACCGATGAGCTTGCGCTTCGGGTCGGTTGAAAGGGTGGTTTTACCGGTACCGGAGAGGCCGAAGAAAATAGCGACATCGCCGTCTTCGCCGACATTAGCCGAACAATGCATCGATGGAATACCTTTCAGTGGTAACAGGTAATTCATCATCGAGAACATGCCTTTTTTCATTTCGCCACCGTACCAGGTGCCGCCGATGATTTGCATGCCTTCGGTCATATTGAAAGCAACGAAATTTTCGGAATTAAGCCCCTGCGCCTGCCAGTCGGGATTAGAAGTTTTGGAGCCATTGAGGACGACAAAGTCCGGCTCATAGTTTTCCAGTTGTTCGGCACTCGGGCGGATAAACATGTTAGTCACAAAATGTGCCTGCCAGGCGACTTCGGTAACGAAGCGGACTTTCAGTTGTGTTTCAGGGTTGGCACCACAGAAGGTATCGACGACAAACAGGCGTTTACCCGAGAGCTGGTCGACAACTCGAAATTTTAAAGAATTCCAGACCTCGGGCTCAATCGGTTTGTTGTCGTTTTCGCCCTGGTCCGACCACCAGACGGTATCGCGAGTAGTATCGTCGCGTACCAGGTATTTATCCTTCGGCGAGCGTCCGGTGAAATCACCGGTATCGACCGAAATGGCGCCGGATTCAGTTATGTAGCCCTTTTCAAATCCGTTTAAACCCGCTCTGGTTTCTTCCGCGTAGAGCACTTCGTATGATGGGTTATGCAGGATCTCCGAAGTATGAAGAATTCCGTAGTTCTCCAGTTTTTGCGACAGCCGATGGCTTAAAGGGCTATTTGACAAGTTTAATTTGGATTGCATTAAAATCTCGATGGGTTAGTGAGCCCAGGCATTGTAAAACAGGCAGTATATGTTATCGAGCTAGATTGTCATTAAATCTAATCTGTATATGGATATAAAGGGATAATTTAAAATTGTTGGGTTACGCTATCGCTAACCCAACCTGCATCATTCACCCGGCTTTATACCGAAACGCATAAAACATCACCGGAATAACTACCAGTGTCAGCATCGTAGAGATCAAAATACCAAATATCAATGCAATAGCCAGGCCGTTAAATATCGGGTCGTCGAGGATGAAAAAAGCACCGAGTATGGCTGCCAGTGCGGTGAGGGTAATGGGTCGGGCGCGTACCGCGGCGGCCTGAATCACAGCCTGCTTGAAATCGATACCTCGGGCCAGTTCTTCGTTGATGAAATCGACCAGTAATATCGAATTTCGGACGATAATACCCGCCAGTGCAATCATGCCGATCATCGAAGTCGCAGTAAACTGCGCACCGAGCAGGGCGTTACCGGGCATGACGCCGATGACGGTGAGTGGAATCGGAGCCATGATAATCAGTGGCACGGTGTAAGACCGGAATTGTGCGACCACCAAAAGATAAATCATCAGCAGTCCGACCGAATAAGCCAGTCCCATATCGCGGAAGGTTTCGTAAGTTACCTGCCATTCGCCATCCCATTTCAGACTATATTGATAGGGGTTTTCCGGCTGGTTGATGAGGTATTGCTCGATAGACTGCGCGCCCAGCTTTTCAGCGATATCGAACATGCCGTAGAGCGGGCTGTCGAGTTCGCCGGCCATGTCACCGGTGACAAAGACCACCGGTAATAAATCCTTGTGGTAAATACTGTGCTCGCGCTGACTTTGGACGACTTCGACGACTTCAGACAGGGCCACCAACTGTTGAGTGGTTGACCGAAGTTTGAGCGAGAGGACTCTGCTTAAGTCGGACTTGTCTGCGGCCGAATACTCCAGCCTCAGCGGCACCGCATACTTCGCATTGCCGGTATGCAGATAGCCGATATCGCTTCCGCTTAAACTGGTGGCGATCGCATCAGCGATGGCTTGCTGATTCAGACCCAGCCGTGCGGCTTTTTCGCGATCGACCTTCAGGATCCATTTTGACGCCGGTGTCTCGACACTATCGTCGATATCAACGATATCGGTGGTTTGCTGGAACTCATCGCGAATCTGTTTCGCCAGGTCGATCTGTCCCTGGTAATCGATGCCATAGACTTCAGCGACCAGGGGTGCCTGCACTGGTGGGCCCGGTGGTACTTCGACGACTTTTACGTTCGCCGCATATTTTAGTCCTATGGCCTGTAATGGCTCTCGCAAGGAGGATGCGATATCGTGGCTTTTTCGATCGCGCAGTGATTTATCCCGCAGATTGACCTGGATATCGGCTACGTTGGCGCCATCGCGTAGGTAATACTGTCGTACCAGTCCGTTAAAGTTAATCGGTGCCGCGGTGCCGATATAGGTTTGATAGTCGGTTACCTCGGGTACTGTCCCAATATACCGCCCGAGTTCGTCGGTGACACGGGCGGTTTGTTCGAGGCTGCTACCTTCGGGCATATCGATAACGATCTGGAATTCGGATTTATTGTCGAACGGCAGCATTTTTAACACCACCAGTTTCACTCCGGCAAGGCCGACCGATGCCACGATTAATGCCAAAATGCCGAGCGTTAACAGCCAGCGGTTTCTGCGTCCGCGCCGGTCATCGAGAAATGGCCGAAACAGTCGGTCGAAGACCCGGTAGAGGAAGGATGTGTCGCTGTCAGAAGATTCACTGTGGGCATGTTTTTGATTTCGCAACAGCTTTAGTGTCATCCAGGGCGTGACGATGAAAGCCACCGCCAGTGAAATAATCATGCCGATGCTGGCGTTGATAGGGATCGGGCTCATATACGGCCCCATCAAGCCGGTGACGAAGGCCATGGGTAGTAGCGCCGCTACAACCGCAAAGGTGGCCAGGATGGTTGGGCCACCGACCTCATCGACCGCGAGCGGTATGGCTTCGGCTAGCGACTGTTTGCCGAGTTGCATATGGCGATGGATATTTTCTACCACCACGATGGCGTCATCGACCAGGATGCCAATGGAAAATATCAGGGCGAACAGAGAGACCCGGTTCAGAGTGAAGCCCCAGGCCCAGGAGGCAAATAGCGTCATCGCCAGGGTGATGCCGATGGCGACACCGACGATTAGCGCTTCCCGAAATCCGAGCGTCACCAGTACCAGCAGGACGACGACGGAGGTGGCAAAAAATAGTTTCTTGATGAGTGTTGTGGCCTTGTCATTGGCGGTGGCGCCATAGTTTCGGGTTACCGTGGTTTCGACGCCTTCGGGAATGACGATGCCCTTTAGCATCTCCAGACGCGAAATAACCTGGTTAGCGACATCGATAGCATTGGTGCCCGGCTTTTTAGCAATCGCCAGGGTGACGGCAGGAAACTGACCTTTGCCATCTATATTCTTATCGGATGCAGCTGGGCCGGTACCAAACCAGACAAATTGTTCGCCACGGTAATGCCCGGACTCTATCGTCGCTACATCTCGTAAATAAACCGGTAAGCCGCCTGAAAGGCCAATCACGAGGTTTTTAACTTCATCGGCCGTACTGAGAAAACTGCCCGCCTGGATGTTGATTTCATGATTGTCTTTCACCAGGCTTCCGGCGTCGCGAGAAACGTTGGCAATCGACAGACTGTGTTTCAGCTGCTGTAAATCAATGCCGTAACCAGCGAGTCGTTGAGGGTCGAGTAAGATGCGCACGACCTGTTCAGTGCCTCCGATACTGTAGATATCACGGGTACCCTTGACGCGTTTCAGTTCGGCTTCGATCGCATGGGAAACCTGCAACAGATCATAGCCTGCGCGTTGCTCGTCTTTGGTCCACAGAGTGATCGAGACGATGGGCACGTCGTCGATGCCTTTGGGTTTGATGATCGCCTGGCCGACGCCCATATTCGGTGGCAGCCAGTCCTGGTTGGAAAATATCTTATTATGAAGTCTGACTATCGCTTCAGAACGGTCCTCTCCAACCTTAAACTGCACGGTAAGAATAGACATGCCGGGACGGGATACCGAGTAGACGTGTTCAATGCCGGAAATTTCTGACAGGACCTGCTCAGCCGGTATGCTGACTACCTGTTCGACTTCCACCGCGCTGGCACCGGGAAAGGGGATAAATACGTTGGCGAAGGTAACGTTAATCTGCGGCTCTTCCTCTCGCGGCGTTACCATGACTGCAAATACACCTAGCAGAAACCCCACCAATGCCAGCAGAGGCGTGATTTCGGAATGCAGGAATGACTTCGCTATTGAGCCCGAAACTCCCAGACGCTGATTCATTTCGCAGCATCCCATTGGGCTTTCAGACGAATACCGGCGGTAACCGGGTCGAGTGCGACGGATTCACCAGCGTCGAGTCCGGCAATAATTTCGATTTGATCGCGATTAGAAGCACCGGTTCGTACCTGTCGGAAGGAAACCTGCTGCTGAGGGTCGACGAGGTAAACACCGACTACTTCGCTACGTTGAACCAAAGCAGAAGCAGGGATCATTAGTCGCTGAATATCTCCAGTGACGAAAGCCACCTTAACCAGCATACCGGGGAACAGATGAGAAGCAGTATCCGGTAAATTAAGTCGAACCTTAAATGAATGATTTGTCGGATCGGCAAACGGGAAAACCGTGAGTTTACTGAGTTTGATAGATGGCTGGTTTTCGTCATTTAGCACAGTGGCCTGGCGGTGCTCTCGAACCGCACTGATGATTGATTGAGGTACATTCGCGTTAATCCTGAGCTCGCCTATAGCATAGCCGCTCATGATAGGCTGGCCTATGTAGGTGGTTTCTCCCATCTCAACGTGCCGTTCGATTACAATACCGCTATACGGTGCCCGAATAACGGTATTTTCGAGCTGTTCCTGTGCTTCGTTTACGCTGGCCCGACTCGCGGCTACGCGTGCTTGTGCCGACTCAAGGTTCGCGCTCGCTCTGTCAAAACCAGCCTTCGATATGACCTTGTCCTTGTACAGCCCCTCAACTCGTTTGAACTCTTTGTTCGCATCATCCAGTCCGGCCTGTGCCTCGGCAAGCGTCGCGCTGGCCTTTTGCAGGCGTGCACGATATTCGGTATCTCGAATACGGACAATCACATCGCCTTTATTGACCTGATCATCGACATCGAAATTGATTGATTCAATACGCCCGGATACCTGGGCCGATAGAGTGGCCTGTCTGCTCGCTTCGATCACGGCATCGAGTCGATATTCCCGGGGCATGGTTACCGTGGCAGCTTTGGACGTTTCCAGAGCGGCCTGTTGTGCAAATAGTGGCAACGACAGCATAGAAAGCAATAGAAATAACTGAGCTTTAAGGGTGGTTTTTATTTGAGCCATGAGAACCCCGCGTCCTTGTAAACGAATACAATCGAGTATATTAGAGTTTTCTAATATATGCAAATCCAGGAAGCTCACAGATCAGCCTCTTTAAACTTTAATTCAGTCTCCAAGAGTACTTCAATTACCATATCAAGAGCAATTGCCAGTACAAAGGTTTGCTGGATTATTTAGCCTAAGTTGCTATAACATGGGACAGTTTTGTTCATGTGTTGGAGCGATTTATCGCACGTATTCTCTATATTGACGAGAGCATTTCGGCTCGGCTCAAAGTAGTATTAGAAAAACACTGTCACGAAGTGGATACGGTCTCCACAGCCGGGGCGGGTTTGAAGCTGCATGCGCTAGAACCTTGTGACGTCGTTGTCGTTAACTGTCAGCTC
>JAOUJX010000521.1 GCA_029882955.1 Gammaproteobacteria bacterium | reverse complement strand
CGATGTCGGGCTGCTAGGCATGCCCAATGCGGGTAAGTCCACGTTCATCCGCGCCGTTTCAGCCGCCAGACCTAAAGTCGCCGATTATCCATTTACAACCCTGCACCCTAATCTTGGTGTCGTCAGTGTAGAAGAACATCGCAGCTTTGTCGTTGCTGACATCCCAGGACTGATTGAAGGCGCAGCCGAAGGTGCAGGCCTTGGCGTGCAATTCCTCAAGCATCTCTCCCGAACAGGCCTCTTATTACATATCGTCGATATTGCACCTCCAGATGGCTCCGATCCTGTCGACGATATCCGTAAAATCGAAACGGAACTGGCAAAATACAGCGAAGAACTCGCGAATCGAGAACGCTGGCTACTACTCAACAAGATTGACCTGATCCCCGAGGAAGAGCGAGAACAATATCTTGCCGACCTGCTCCAGAGACTGGACTGGAAAGGTCCGGTATTCCATATGTCTGCCGTTAGCAGCATGGGTACAAAGCAGGTTTGTCACAAAATAATGGATTATCTGGAACAAAACCGGGCAAAATCCGAAATTGACGACGATAAAGAGGAACAGAGCCAGGCATGAAAGCCAGACGCTGGGTAATTAAAGCGGGTAGTTCGCTACTAACAGATCATGGCCGCTGCCTGGATACTGATTTTATTAACCAGCTGGTTGGCCAGATTGCAGCGCTACGTAAACAAGGCATTGAATGCGTCATCGTGTCTTCCGGCGCCGTTGCCGCAGGACTGACCCGCCTGGGTCGAACAGAGCGTCCTGACACTCTGCACGAACTTCAGGCAGCTGCCGCAATAGGGCAAATGGGCCTCATTCAAGCCTATGAATCACGCTTTCAAACCCACGACATCCATACCGCACAGATATTACTGACCCACGACGATTTATCCAATCGCTCGCGCTATCTGAATGCACGCAATACCCTGATTACCCTTTTATCACTCAATGTCATTCCCATCGTCAACGAAAATGACACCGTTGCCACCGATGAAATCAAACTTGGCGACAATGACACCCTGGCAGCCCTGGTAGCCAACCTGGTGGAAGCAGAACGGCTGGTTCTACTAACCGATCAGGACAGCATGTACGAAGCAGACCCCAACACCGACCCCAATGCCAAACGCATCGACACAGCCCAGGCCAATGATTCCCGCTTATTGCAAATGGCCAGTGACGGGGGGGTAGGCAAACTTGGTCGCGGCGGCATGAAAACCAAAGTACAGGCCTCCATGCGCGCCGCACGCTCAGGGGCAATGACCATTATCGCAGGCGGTAAACAGGAAAATATTCTTCTCAAACTACTTGCCGATGATAAAACAACCGGCACCTGGATATACCCTGACCAGGAACCTGTCGCTGCACGTAAGCGCTGGCTCGCCAGTCATTTACAGGTCAAAGGACAACTCACGCTGGATGACGGTGCGGTGAAAGTTTTACGCAACTCGGGCAGCAGCCTGCTTCCGGTTGGCGTAAAAAAAGCGCTGGGATCATTTCAGCGAGGTGAAGCCGTAGAATGCCTAGACATGAGCGGCAACAAGGTAGCGAGTGGCCTGATCAACTACAACAGCGAAGAAACCCGCAAGATAATCGGCAATCCCAGCCGGAAAATCGAAGCCATTCTCGGACACATAGATGAGCCAGAACTCATCCACAGGGACAATCTGGTACTGTTCTAATAAAAAAAGCCGGCATCGCCGGCTTTTTTTATCTTTATCGCACCTAGCACTAGAAACGATAATGAACACCAATACCGGTTCGAATCGGGTTATAGGTATAGCCCGCGGCAAAACCTACCCCAATCTCGGCACTCCACCACAGCGGAAATATATCTTCGATAAAATTCTGCCAGTTAGTTTCAATACCAATACCAGCTCCTAACGAGAAATAAGCCCCATCGCCATCAAACCACGTACCTAGTTCTCCGACGCCATAAAGATCAAATTCTTTCTGCTCTTTGAACGTATACAAACCTCGACCCATCAGACTCGAAAACTTCCCTACACTGGATAGAACAACCTGCCCTGTCAATTTATCATTGAGCATCATCTTACCACTCAATCCCGCGCCAAGAATTCCTCCTTGAATCCCCACCGCAACATCTTCACTCGCCTGCACACCAGTCAATCCACAAAAAGTGAACACAAAACCCAAAATAGCCAATCTAAAATGACGCATACTCCCTCCCTTTTCTCTTTTAC
>JAOUJX010000520.1 GCA_029882955.1 Gammaproteobacteria bacterium | reverse complement strand
AAAGTAAAACTCTGGATTTCACCGATGAACTTCGTTGCTTCGAAGCCGATTACCAGAAGAGCCGTGATCAGGCCGCCATCGATCTGACCGACGCCCCTGGCCAGAGTAGTTTGCAGGGTGCCTTACAGGAGGCTAATGATACTTACGAGCAAAGACAGAAAGATTTTTTATTCAGGTTTGAGCGGGAATTTAAACCGCATGCAGTCGCTTTTCGTCAGGAAATATCGAAAAGACTAGGAATTTCAGAGCCATCGGATAATTTTGACCCCGCCCTCGATAACGGCTTGCTACTCGGCACTAACCCGGTACAGGACACAGCCGAGCTAATCGATGAACTGATGATGAGATTAGCCTGATAATCACCCGGTTAAATCGAGTCTGTCCGCCTTTTAGTCTTCCGCGTCGCAATTGCAACCAGCGGATCATCGGGCCACGGATGTTTGGGATAACGGCCTTTCATATCCTTCCTCACATCGTGATATGACCTGCGCCAGAAGCCGGCCAGATCCTGAGTGATTTGTAGCGGTCTCCCGGCGGGTGATAATAAATGTACGACTAGAGGGACTTTACCCGCGACGACGGTTGGTGTTTCTTCGCAACCGAACATTTCCTGTAGCTTCACCGCGAGCACCGGCGGAGACTCGGTATAATCAATAGCAATGGATGAGCCTGAAGGCACCTTTAATCGTGCTGGTGCCAGCTGGTTTAACTGTTGCTGCTTTTCCCAGGGTAGCAATGCATCGAGAATATCTTTCAGGTTAAGCTTTTTGAAATCCTGTAACAAGTTAACTCTGTCCAGATAAGGAGACAGCCAGTCTTCGAGGTTCTCAAGTAAGGCTTCTTCGCGGGTATCGGGCCAGTCGCCTTTTTCGACTGACCTGATCAAAGCAACCCTGGCGCACCATTGCCGTAACTCGGCAGTCCAGGGTAATAGCCTGAGTCCTTCTTTCCTTAAGACTTGAATCAATGCAGCCAATTTTGCGGCCACTGGAACCTTGTCTAAAGTTTTTTTAGCTAAAATCAACGCCCCGACTTTCTGCTGCTCCTCGGCAAGAAATCGATTCGTTTTCCTGTCCCATTCCGCGACGATCCTCACTCGAACCAGATCACTAAGTGCTTTGGAAAAAAGGCTTTCATCAAGAAAAGCTGCGGATCGAATAACATCTCCTCTACCACCGGCTATGCTACTGACTTCGGCCACCGCCAACCATCGATTGTTAGTCAAATGATGCTGACCGGCAAGACTGGCACTGCGACCGTTAGCGAGCTGATATCCACCGGAATGCCTTCTTCGGGCAATTCGATCCGGGTAGGCGCAGGCGAGCAAATAGCCGGGGATTTGTTCATCGTTCAATGGTTGTGTCAATTTCCGCTCTACCTTGCACTTTAGAACCTGCTCTTCTATTTGTTGGGCTAACTGTCGTGTTCGTAGCAACCAGCCCTGGTGCTCACGCGGGCAATGGCCTTCGCCCATCAATAACTCCAGTCGATAGCTTATATCCGGATTGTCCTGACCAATCGGGTCCCGGTCAGACAGCAGGCTCGCCAATAACGATGCGGGTTTGATAAAACCGACTTCCGTTGCGCGAATGAGTAAATGTGCGAGCCGTGGATGTACTGGCAACGCTGTCATTGCCTGGCCATGGTCGGTAAGTAACCAGCTAGCCTTTTTCTCAATCGCATTCAGGGATTCAAGCAAATCCATCGCCTGCTGCCACGGACCCTCAGGTGGGGCATCAAGCCAGCTTAACTCGGCTGGATTATCCACACCCCATTGCAGTAATTGTAACGCCAGGGGTGCCAGGTCCGCTGTTAGAATTTCAGCGGTGGTATGCGAAGTAAGCCTTTGTTGTTGATCGGCCGACCAGAGTCGATAGCATTTACCCGGCCTTAACCGGCCTGCGCGTCCCATGCGTTGAACACTCGAGGCGATCGATATTTTCACTGTATGCAAACCTGTCATGCCGGTGGCCGGATCGAATCGGGCCTCTCGCGCCAGACCCGAATCAACCACCACATCAACACCCTCAATAGTCAGGCTGGTCTCGGCAATGTTGGTCGCAAGTACGACCTTTTGATCGCCCGCTTCTTTGCCCGACAATGGTGCAATGGCTTTTTGCTGGTCTTCAATCGACAAGTTGCCGTACAGTGGGTAAATATGAATATGACTCATTTTCCTATCCATTAGACCATCGGCAACCCGTCTAATTT
>JAOUJX010000519.1 GCA_029882955.1 Gammaproteobacteria bacterium | reverse complement strand
AATGGCAGTGCCCGTAGCCATCATCCACAGGTTTCTACTGGTGGGAATTTCGCTAATGGTCAGAAAACCCGCCGACCGCTCAGCCACTAAAATCTCATCATCGGGTAGCAGCTCGAATAGCCTTGGTGACAGGGGGCCTTCGGGCACGATGTTGAAATATATTTCCATGGCACTTTCATCAGGCGTGTTCACCAGAGAATAGGGGCGGGCAACGACCTCACCATCTATTTCGAGTCCAACACGGACAAACTGACCCGATTCAAATGTGACCATCGGTGCTTCGAAACGAATCGATGTCAGGCGCTCGTTCCAACGCCTGTTCTCCAGGACTTTAGCACTGTGCCATTTAGCCATGGTTCGATGACTCGGCTGCGTACTGCTGCCACATATAACTGTTAAACTTTTCAATCCTTTGCAGATAAAGTAGTTCAAATTCGGGCACAACCGAATGCTTCACCGCGGGCAATGCCAGCAGGCGTTTTGACCAGGCATCTACTTTTGGCATTGTCGCTGGATCGATTAACGAAAAAGCGTTGTTCGCTACCGAGTTGTGCATAAAAAAAGGCGCAAACGCGGTATCGGCTAAAGAAAAGTCATCGCCGTTAAACCAGTCGCCATCACTTAGTCGCTCTTCCACTCGCTGTAATTGAGTTATTATCAAATCGCGATATTTTTCATAGCCGACCTTGTCGGTGGCGGTTTTCATCAGGTAGCTATTACCCAGCATATTGGAAGCAAATTCTATCCAGGCCCGGTTTTTAGCACGAAGCAGAGGATCTTTTGGTTGCAGTTCGCCACCGGTAATTTCGTCGAGATATTCGTTGATGACCGCCGATTCAAATAGCACTTCGCCGTCAACCTTTAGAACGGGAACCTTTCCCAGCGGTGAAAGCTCCAGAAACCAGTCGGGTGGGTTCGCCAGATCGATGTAGGTTATTTCATGCGCTACATTTTTCTGCTTGAGAGTGATCGCCGCTCGTTGTACAAATGGGCAGGTTTTGAAACTGATGAGATGGAGTTTCATGATAAGGACCCTAATGATCTATCCAGTTTATGATTGTCAAAAACAAGATGGGGCTCCTTACAGTTAATTACAACCCCACGAAATTTAAGGTCAGGATTCAAACTTTTTAACAGATGAGTTTGTGCGCCATTGCTCAGATTCGAGCTTTAATCAGTAGCTTCGAAGCGGGTGAAGCAATGGATCGTAGTCTCGCCAGGGTTGGTTTGGTTATAGTTGGTTTTTTAATGCTGGCGGCGACTTATTATTTTGTCAGAGGCTTTCAGATCGTTATTTTTTAAGCTCGTGCTGTTGGCTGGCAACTTCAAGTATTCCCAGAACATAATCTATTGACTTGCCCGTAGAGGCAACAGGATTATTGGCTTCTTAATTGCTTTGACATGCAATAGTCTTACAAATAACATAATTCGAAATTCTACTGAGCAACCAACATGTCAAATCAATTCCAGGGCTATCAAATCAACAAAACCGATGACGGGCAAACTTGCGAGCTAATGCAGCTCAGCGATGACAGTTTGATGGAAGGTGATGTTACCTTCAAAGTCGAATACTCGACCCTGAATTATAAGGATGGCCTCGCTCTGACCGGCAGTTCGCCGGTGGTGAGAAAGTTTCCTCTTACCCCCGGAGTCGATTCCTGTGGCACGGTATTGAGTTCTGATAGCGATAAATTCTCTCCGGGTGACCAGGTGATTCTCAATGGTTTCGGTGTCGGTGAGGTACATTCCGGTGGTTACGCACAAAAGGCCCGGGTAAAGTCCGACTGGTTGGTCAAACTGCCGGAAGGTCTCAGTGCCCGACAGGCAATGGCCATAGGTACGGCTGGCTATACTTCGATGCTCTGCGTTATGGCGCTGGAAAATCACGGTATCAAACCCGATCATGGCGATATTCTGGTGACAGGCGCTTCGGGTGGTGTCGGCAGTGTTGCCGTGGCATTGTTGAGTAAACGCGGATACCGGGTCGTCGCAGTAACCGGACGCATGTCGGAAGAGGGTTTTCTCAAAGGCTTGGGTGCAGCCGAAGTCAAGGATCGTGCTGAATTCGCAGACAAAGCCCGTCCTCTGAGCAAAGAACTCTGGGCAGGTGCTGTCGATGTCGCGGGCGGTAATACTTTGGCCAATGTCATTAGCCAGATGAAATACGGATCGGCGATTGCGGCCTGTGGGCTGGCCGATTCCATGTCGCTACCG
>JAOUJX010000518.1 GCA_029882955.1 Gammaproteobacteria bacterium | reverse complement strand
CCCGATAATCCATAATAGAGCAGCGAAAGCGGCATGAGCAGAATCGACATCGGATTCATCGACCATAACCACCAGCCCTGGCGCTTTTGTGACGAGGCGCTGAACCAGTTGCTGAGGACGACTTTTTCAAGTTGTACCTTCTTCGATTTTTTGGGTATGCGTTTTGCCGCAGTCTCTTCGACCTGGTACCCGTCACGGAATTGCATCGAGTGTAATTTAGCGTAAATACCATCCTCATCAAGCAATGCCTGATGGCTACCCTGTTCCATTAATTTACCCTGATCGAGTACCAGTATATGGTCTGCGTGTTCGATAGTTGATAATCGATGAGCGATTACCAGCGTCGTGCGATTCGTCATCAAGTTCTCGATCGCGTGTTGTATATAGCGTTCGGATTCGGTATCCAGTGCCGAGGTCGCTTCATCGAGGATCAGGATCGGCGCATCTTTCAGTAATGCCCGTGCAATCGCAATGCGCTGGCGCTGACCACCCGAAAGCAATACGCCGCGCTCACCGACCTCGGTATCAAGACCATTTGGAAGGTCTTTGATAAATTCCCAGGCATAAGCCTGTTTAGCGGCCTGAATTATTTCGGCTTCGTCGAGCTCGGCATCACTGCCATAGGCAATATTATTTCGAATGGTATCGTTAAACAGACGCACATCCTGTCCAACATAGGCAATTTGTTTACGCAGGTCCTGAAGCTTGTAGTCTTTTATACTTTGCCCGTCCAGCCGAATTTCGCCGCTATCGTACTCGTATAGACGTGGTATTAAATTTACCAGACTTGATTTACCGCTACCCGAGCGCCCAACTATGGCAATCGTTTGATACTGATCGACCTTAAAACTGATCTGATCAAGAACATTCTCGCTACCGTCGCGGTAGTTCAAGCTAACATTATGGAAACTAATCTCTCCTTTGGCGCTTTCTAATGTCAAACTGCCCTGATCAACTTCATCCTGACCGGAGAGAAATTTAAATATGCTCTCACCTGCAGCGATACCTTTCTGTATGCTGGCATTTATCGAAGACAACGAACGCATTGGTGCAAACAGCATGGTGAGGGCAAATATGAATGAGACAAAATCGCCGGTGGTGACGACACCACGCATCGAACTGGAAGTCGCAAAGGCGACGATGGCTGAAAATGCGATAGCTACGATGAGCTGAATCAGGGGGTTGCTAATCGCCTGTGCCACCGACATTTTCAAATGCAATCTCAGGTTTCGTTGATTAATGTCTGTAAATTTCTCGCGCTCGAACTTTTCACCACCAAATATCTTTACCACTCGATTAGAATCGATAACTTCCTGCGCGACCTGCGTCACATTGCCCATCGAGGTCTGAATACTTTTGCTAATAGTTCTAAAACGACCGGAAACCCTGACAACAATAATAAAAACAATAGGACCGGCGACCAGAAAGATCATGGTTAACTGCCAGTTCAACCAGAACATATAAATCAGCAATACGATAATGCGCAAGCTGTCCTGTATAAATACAGTTAGCGAATTCGATACGGAATGAGCAATCTGCTCGACATCGTAGGAAAACCGGGTGGTCAAAGTGCCCGACGATGACTGATCGTACTCAGAGCTACTCAGGGTCAGTAATTTTTCGAACATTTTCTGGCGCATCGAATTAATCACATTTCGACCGATATAATCCATGCAATACGTTCGCAGAAAGACTGCAACCATACGAACCAGAAATATCCCGATGATAGCCAGCGGTATGAGTTTAATAATCAGTGGATCACGATCGATAAAACCTTCGTCGAGCATTGGTTTCATCAGGTAGGCGAAGGCTGCATCCGAGGCCGCGAATATGAACATACCGATTAGCGCGAGCAGGAAGTAGGACTTATGCTCAAACGCGAGTGACAATAATGCCCGATAAGCTTTCAGCCCGGTTAATTCACCATGAATCATTTTCATCGGCTAAGCCCGCGTAACAAACCAATCGACATCGGGAGTATTACTCGATTGGTCGAGTCGTCGCGATTGATACCTGGGTCAATCCCAATCGCCCGATGACATCCATTGCTGTAACAAGCGATTGCACCGGGGACTCGGCGTCGGACTGAATCACGACTGGGCGGTCGGCCCCTTGCAGCACACGCTGAAGAGCCGCCATTAAAGCATCGCTCTTCTGGTTACTCAGCTCACGTGAATTAAGAAAAAAACGACCCTTGGCATCGATCAGGATATTCAG
>JAOUJX010000517.1 GCA_029882955.1 Gammaproteobacteria bacterium | reverse complement strand
CGTTACGTGCTGGGCGACTGGAACCCTAAGCCCAGCTATCTGAGTTGGACGGCTGACACCGGCTTCGTCCTTGCTGACCCCAGAGTTTAATCCTGACTCAATTCGAGCGCTTCTAGCTCGCCAGCTTCAAATCCGGCCTCCAGCCGCGCTTCCCAGTTGAACGGGCCGCGTAACTTCCCTCCCAGGTATTCATTGATTAGCGTCTGAAATGTCGACGCAGGTTCAAATTGCCTTTGTTCGCAGAGCTGTCGATACCAGTGATTACCAATACGCACATGACCGACTTCGTCTGCATAAATGACCTTTAGGATATCAACAGCTTCGGTGTCTGCAACCTGATTAAAGCGTTTAATCATTGCAGGTGTCACATCCAGTCCACGCGCCTCCATTACTCTTGGAACTAACGCCATACGGTGTAATACATCGTGTCGTGTTTTACAAACCATATCCCAGAGTCCGCTATGCGCTTCGCAGCTTCCATAATAAGAACCCCGTTGGCGAAGACTGTCATTGAGCAATTGAAAATGCTTTGCTTCCTCGCTAGCCACCAGCAACCAGTCGCTGACGTATTGGTCCGGCATCTGACGAAATCGGTAAACCGCGTCAAGAGCGATATTAATGGCACAGAACTCAATATGAGCAAAGGCGTGCAGTAAGTGAATTCGCCCCTCCTCGGTTGCCGTACTGCGCCGGGCAAGCTGCCGCGGGTCGACCAGCACCGGTTTCTCCGGGCGACCAGGATCGTCGACAGGCAGTAACTGATAATCAACGTCGCGTGCTAACCCGCCCTGTCGCCAGTCATCAAAAAGCGATCTAACAGCTTCGCATTTTCGCACCGGCTCTCTTTCCAGCAGCGCCAGTTCAGCTTGCTCGAATAAGCCTGTGGATATGTGGTCTATTTCTCTAATCCTCTGCTCAGATCAAGAATAATATCATCAATGGCTTCTAGCCCCACCGCGACACGGATTAAGCCATCCTCGATCCCAGTCAATTTTCGATACTCTTCACTGAGTCGACCGTGCGTAGTCGTTGCCGGATGCGTAATCGTGGTTTTCACATCACCCAGATTGGCAGTAATAGAGAGCATCCGGGTTTCATCGATTACCCGCCAGGCAGCCTCGCGGCCACCTTTGACTACAAATGAGACAATGCCACCGAATCCGGACTGCTGTGTACTCGCAAGCTCGTATTGTGGATGCGATTCCAGCCCTGCATAATATACTTTTTCGACGCATTTCTGAGTCGACAGAAACCTCGCAAGCTTTAGTCCCTGCTCGGAATGCGCCTTCATGCGCAACGACAGAGTCTCCAGACCCTTCAGAGCAACCCAGGCATTGAAAGGACTCATCGTCGGTCCAGTAGTACGAATAACACCGAAAACCTCCTCACCGACTAACTGTTGATTACCGACTACCGCACCACCGACGATCCGGCCCTGACCATCGAGGTATTTGGTTGCAGAATGCACGATTAAGTCCGCACCCAGGGAGAGCGGCCTTTGTAGAGCCGGCGTACAGAAACAGTTATCTACGACTAGCAGACAGTCGTTTTCGTGAGCCAGATTGGCCAAGGCTTGTATATCAGCTATTTCCGTTAATGGATTCGAGGGTGTTTCTAAAAATAGAAGTTTCGTATTGGCCCTGATAGCAGCCTTCCATGACTCGATATCCGTCATTTGAGCGAAACTAGTTTCTATACCAAAACGTGGCAGGTATTTCTCGAACAATACAGTCGTCGTGCCGAATACCGACCTCGATGAAACGAGATGATCGCCAGCCTTTAGTAAGCCAACGCAGATAGCCATAATCGCCGACATCCCCGAGGCCGTAGCAACGCAGCTTTCGCCTCCCTCGAGCGCAGCCAGTCGCTGCTCAAAGGCCTGTGTCGTCGGATTGGTAAAGCGCGCATAGATATTGCCCGGTTCGTCACCAGCAAATCTTGCAGCCGCCTGAGCGGCATTATCAAAGACGAAACTCGAAGTGGTAAAAATCGGTTCGCCGTGCTCATGCTCAGCCGTACGCCGATGCCCGGTACGTATTGCATGAGTGTCGAAATGGTTGGATTCGTTTAACACGGTGTTACTCCCAAAAGTAAAACTCGGGAGAGGGGATTGAAATCTGGAAAAAACAGAACCACCCTCTTTAGCAAATTTATAATTCGATTTCAGAAGATCAAAACCGATGGCGCCTGCAATCCGAGAAACAAATCAGCGCCCGAACGGG
>JAOUJX010000516.1 GCA_029882955.1 Gammaproteobacteria bacterium | reverse complement strand
AGCAAGGTGGCAGTCGCATAAGAGGAAAACCGCTTAAGTCCGGTTTCCGCCAGCACCGCGCCGACCAGGGTATGAGCAACTGGATCCATGATGATTCGGGCCAAATCAGTCAAGTTTGACATCGGCCCTGCGGTTTTTCTATAGATAAGTGACGGCCTGACTCTCAACCCCGAGCCAATTCAACAATAATTCACCCGTCAGATTGCCCCGGGCGGTGGTGGAATATCGGCTGCCTCGAAGACGTGGGCCAGCGCTTGAGGCGTTAGCTTGAGCACCTCCTTCTGCGAGTGGAGCTGCTCCTTGCCGCATGACGAGCATTTGTAAACCGGCATCGACAATTCGAGGTCGATCGGTTCAATATCTTTTAACTGTACTTCGATAGAGAAGGTATGCCGGTGATCCGGTTTGGGCTCCAGAGACTGGCTGCAGTTTTCACACAGGTACTTTTTCCGGAAAAAACCCTTTTCTTCGCCAGCGGGTAGCTCAGGCTCATCCTCGTGGACCAAATGCATGAGGAGTTCAGCCCCGAACCCGGGCCGAACGAACTGATGGTGGCCTTGCTGGCAGGCGAGCAGGGGCAGGTTTTTCAGTGTAATCCGGAGCGGTTCCGCCTCGCCGCTGACCGAATCACTTGTCATTAACTCGGTGTCGCCTCGGCAACGATTACAGGGTTTTGTTTGCATAACGCCTCCGAATTTGAAAGGGCTGGCGCGGTTATTTATGGCGGAAATGCTTTGATTTTTTCACCAGAGATACCGCGCTGGCAGACCTGATATCGATTTACAGCTCAAAGGGTATGACCGTAGTGCCCATGCCTGGCATTGCCCTGGAGCTTCTGAAACTGGTCGCCGCTTACCCGCACCAGATCCTCATGGTCACCGGCTTCGAAAAAAACTTCCTCGCTATCTGTCAGAAAGCTATCATCGAGGTAAGTATTCAGACCCCATGCCGGACCGATAGGTGGTACGGCACCAATCTCACAATCCGGGAAGATTTCACCCAATTCAGATTCTGTTGCCAGCTCCAGTTTGCGCCCAAGTTCATCGCGTAACATGGCAAGGTCTACCTGTTCGACCGATGGCACGATAACCATCGAATATTTGTCATCCTGCTTGACGACCACCGCCTTGGCCAGACGATTTCCCGGCACCTGTGCCTGTCGTACAGTATCCATGCTACTGCTGGTGTGGGGATGAGGAATGAGTTCGAATGGCACTTTCTGCTGATTGAGGAACTCGTTAAGTGTTGATGAAATAGTCACGACGCCACTCCATGCTAATACTATATTGGACCAATAATCATATAATCAGGTTATTTGAGATTTATTGATATGTATCAAGAAATCTATTATCCACACGCTTATAAAAGTGATGATCTTAATCCGCTATTAAAAAATGACTTCTGGGGTTTTCTTCCGGGGGTGGATTTCAGGCTGAATCGAGGTCTGTCACTAACAAATTGCCGTAGATTGGGCTGGATTATTTTTAAATTCCGAGTTATTTTGTGTGGTTCCCGAAAAGGAGGTGTTTGATCAAACGCCTCTGTAACACAACACATAGTGAAAATGCAGAGTTACCTGGTGACGCAAGTGTTGCGCGCAGGGCACTGTGTCGGAACACAAGAGGTTCAGTCAATTGAACGGCAATAACAGAAATTACAGTAACGGGCTTTACGACCCGAACAATGAGCACGATTCCTGTGGTATTGGTTTTATCGCTGATATAAAGAACCGTAAAAGTCATAAGATAGTCCGTGACGGGCTTACTATCCTGGCCAATCTTACCCATCGTGGTGCGGTAGGTGCGGATCCACTGGCCGGAGACGGTGCCGGTATCCTGATACAGGTTCCTGACCGTTTGATGCGATCTGAGGCGGAAAGGCTCGGTTTCGAATTGCCGGCTCCCGGAGAGTATGCGGTTGGCATGGTGTTCATGCCGCGTCACGACTCGACACAGAAAGAATGCGAGTTCGCCCTTGAGCTGATGGCCACCGAAGAGGGCCAAACGGTACTTGGCTGGCGTGACGTACCGACAGATAACGAATGCCTTGGATTCAGTGTCAAACCGAATGAACCGGTAATACGGCAGTTTTTTATTGGTCGCGGAGAGAATTGTGTCGATACCGCCGCCTTCGAACGCAAACTTTTCGTCATCAGGAAGCGGGCGCATTTTAGAATTCGCAAGCTGAAACCCGAAGCCCACAATGAATTTTACGTGGCCTCCCTG
>JAOUJX010000154.1 GCA_029882955.1 Gammaproteobacteria bacterium | reverse complement strand
ACGGCCAGGTCAAAAAACACCCTGAAGGCGAGGGCAAAGTCGTCGAAATCGGCAACCAGATTCACCTTGGTGCGATGGTATTCATGAAGCGTGAGTATAAGATGCTGGCTATGTTTTCGTCCGTATTAATTGTACTCCTTTATATATTTCTGGGCTGGGAAACAGCACTGTGCTTTTTGCTAGGCGCACTCGCTTCCGGTTCTGCGGGTTATATCGGTATGAATACCGCGACTCGCGCAAATGTCCGGACCACCACTGCTGCCCATAATGAAGGGGCTGCCAGTGCCCTCACTGTAGCCTTCTTTGGCGGTTCTATCATGGGTTTGTCGGTTGCATCTCTTGGCCTGCTCGGACTCGGTGTAGTGTTTTACCTGTTCGCTAGCGACCCCGAAACCTTACATGCCATTCATGGTTTTGCCATGGGTGCGTCCGTGGTTGCATTATTTTCTCGTGTCGGTGGCGGCATATTCACCAAGAGTGCCGATGTCGGCGCCGACCTGGTAGGTAAAATCGAAGCGGGCATTCCAGAAGACGATCCCAGAAATCCCGGTGTTATCGCGGATAATGTCGGCGACAATGTGGGTGACGTTGCAGGTATGGGCTCGGATATTTTCGAATCTTACTGCGGTTCGATGATTGCCACGATTGCAATAGCGTCCACATTGACTGCCAGCATGCTAACACTCGGCAGTCAGGCTGATTTGATGTTTCTGCCTTTGGCGCTGGCCTCGCTGGGGTTGCTCTGCTCAATCGCCGGCATTTTGATAGTTAAAGTGAACTCTGCGAGATCACCTGAAAAAGCCCTGCGCATGGGCACTATGGGTGCTTCCATTTTATTTATTAGCGCGGCCTACTTTTTGATTGCCAAATTTGACCTGCATTACGGCATCTGGGTATCGGTACTCGCCGGCGCAGTTGGTGGCATAATTATCGGTCTGATCACTGAGTACTATACGGCCGGAAAACCTGTCGAGCATATAGCCCGGTCTGGTGAAACTGGCGCTGCCACCGTTATGATTAGTGGCCTGGCTATCGGCATGCAATCGGTCGCTGTTCCGATCTTGACTATCTGCGGCATTATAGCCGTTTCCAGTCATTTTTCTGGGCTTTACGGTGTTGGTATCGCCGCTGTCGGCATGCTGGCCACAGTCGGTATCACCATGGCAATAGACGCTTATGGCCCTGTTGCTGACAACGCTGGCGGTATCGCCGAAATGGCAGGGCTCGGCGAAGACACCCGTAAAATTACCGATTCACTCGACGAACTCGGCAATACCACTGCCGCTATCGGTAAAGGCTTCGCGATTGGTGCTGCCGCGTTAGCAGCACTGGCGATTATTACCGCTTTCATTGAAACCGTATCGCTCAAGATCCCCAATTTTGAACTCGAACTAAGCAACCCGGACGTCCTGATTGGCCTTTTCATCGGCGGTATTATCCCGTTCATAATCGCCTCGATTACCATGACCGCTGTCGGCGATGCCGCATTTGAAATGATCAAGGAAATTCGTCGCCAGTTTCGTGAAATCGAAGGCTTGCTCGAAGGTAAAGCAGAACCGGATACCGCTCAATGCGTTGATATCGCAACCACGGCAGCACTGAAAAAGATGATCGTGCCGGGTGTCATTGCAGTTAGCGCACCGCCTCTGGTTGGCTTTATCATCGGGGCAGAGGCACTGGGCGGCATGCTCTCGGGTGCATTATTAAGCTGTGTACTGATGGCACTGATGATGGCGAATGCCGGTGGCGCCTGGGACAATGCCAAAAAGTATGTTGAAAAGGGTAACCTGGGCGGCAAAGGCTCCGATGTACATACCGCGACAGTAGTTGGTGATACCGTCGGCGACCCGTTCAAGGATACATCGGGTCCTTCGATGAACATCCTCATCAACGTCATGGCGATTGTCAGCCTGGTGATCGCACCTTTATTGGGATAATTTATTCCTGTATTCCAGAAAAGGCAGATCTTCGGATCTGCTTTTTTTGTTTTAATTTTACTTACAGTCGAACATAGAAAATCTCGGCTTTCCGGGCTTAAATTAATTATTCGAATACGGTATTCTGCCAGTCTAAAATTTGATGCGGTGATTCATGAGTACAAAGAACGCTTTTTACGCCCAATCAGGTGGCGTCACCTCGGTAATCAATGCCTCTGCCTGTGGCGTGATCGAAACTGCACGCCAGAATTCAGATAAAATCGGGACAGTTTTTGCCGGTCGTAATGGCATTATCGGTGCCCTTACAGAAGAATTGATCGATACTTCAAAAGAATCAGCAGCCGACATCTCCGCTCTGAAAAACACACCATCGGGTGCATTTGGTTCCTGTCGTTTTAAATTAAAAAGCCTTGAGGAAAACCGGCGTGAGTACGAACGCCTGATAGAGGTATTCAAAGCTCACAATATCGGTTATTTCTTTTATAACGGTGGCGGAGACTCGGCTGACACCTGTTACAAGGTATCCCAGTTGTCGGAGAAGATGGGTTTCCCGGTCCAGGCCATCCATATCCCGAAAACTGTCGATAACGACCTGCCGATTACCGATAATTGCCCCGGGTTTGGCTCGGTCGCCAAGTATATTGCTGTCTCTGCTCTCGAAGCTTCGTTCGATGTCCGTTCCATGGCCAAGACTTCGACCAAGGTCTTCGTGCTCGAGGTAATGGGTCGTCACGCAGGCTGGATCGCCGCTGCTGGAGGCTTAATCGAAGATTACGATATCCCGGTGCTGGTTTTATTCCCGGAGGTCTATTTTGATCAGTCCAGATTCCTTGCGGCAGTCAAAGCCAAAGTCGAGAGCCATGGCTATTGCACCATCGTTGTTTCTGAAGGTGCTCAATATGCCGATGGCACTTTTCTGGCTGAGCAGGGTACACGTGATTCATTCGGCCATGCTCAGCTTGGTGGAGTCGCACCCGTTGTCGCCAACATGATAAAACAGGAGCTTGGCTATAAATATCACTGGGCAGTCGCTGACTACCTGCAACGCGCGGCACGTCATCTTGCCTCAGCAAGCGATGTCGAACAGGCTTATGCGCTTGGCAAGGCAAGTGTAGAAATGGCGCTTGAAGGCCAGAATGCGATTATGCCCACCGTTGACCGGGTTTCCAGCTCACCTTATGAGTGGAAAATCGGCTCCGCCCCTTTGTCTGAAGTCGCCAATGTCGAAAAAATGATGCCCGCCGATTTTATCACCGAAGATGGCTTCGGCATTACCGATGCCTGTCGGGAGTACCTTTATCCTTTGATTCAGGGTGAGTCCTACCCGGATTACGATGATAACGGTATGCCGAAATACGTGGTATTGAAGAACCGGCTGGTGGACCAAAAACTCGAACAGTTTACGGTATAAGAATTCTCAATACATAAACTGAAAATCCTGCAGGCAGATTAAAGTGTGGGTAGATATAGTGTACTTATCCGCTATAATCCGCCTCCTTTTATGCATATTTTAGAAAATCATGATCCTGGATCGAGTCAGCTACGGCAAGAAAGTACCCAACGAAATTAACGTCATTATCGAAATCCCATCGCATAGTGACCCGGTAAAATACGAAGTCGATAAAGAGACCGGGGCGATGTTTGTGGATCGCTTCATGGGCACCGCAATGCACTACCCCTGCAACTATGGTTATGTACCGCAAACCCTGTCCGAAGATGGTGATCCGGTCGATGTACTGGTTGTTACCCCGGTCCCGGTAATCAGTGGCTCGGTGGTTCAGGTCAGACCCCTGGGCATGTTGCAAATGACCGACGAAGCGGGAAAAGACGGGAAAATTCTGGCAGTCCCAACAGACAATCTATCCAGCATGTATTCGTCTATCAACACGGTACGCGATTTACCAAAATCCTTGCTCGATTCTATTTCGCACTTTTTTGAGCACTACAAAGACCTGGAACCGGGAAAATGGGTAAAGATAGACGGTTGGGTCGATGCGGAAGAAGCCAAACGTGAGATTACTTCGAGTATTGAGCGCTATCTAGCTGAGAGCAAATAACACTCCCGGCAGAGACCTTGCCGATGAATTAGTTTAAAACTTCCCTAGTTCTCCGTCCTGTTCAACTCCATTAGCATGGCGCGTTCGTCGACACCGACTTCAGTCGCTGAGCGCAGATCGTTATAGTCGATATGGCAAATACAGTTTCGTCCGGATTGTTTGGCTTCGTATAAATATTTATCCACCGAGTCGACAAACTCCTCAAGCGTTAAGGTGCTGGACTTAATGTAAACGCTAGCGCCCATGCTCGCGGTAACATTAAGCTCATCAGAGCCGTTTATGATCGGTGTCATTGCAATCGATTCACGAATACGATCTGCTACTTTGACTGCCAGATTCAGATGGGTTTCTGGAAAGATAATGGCAAATTCTTCACCGCCATACCGACAGACCACATCGGTAGTTCTAACCTCAGAAATTAATGTATCAGCGACAACCTTAAGTACAGCATTTCCAACTTCGTGCCCATGGGTATCATTTATCTGCTTAAAATGATCCAGGTCTATCATCACCAGGCTGGTAGGAATCCCGCTACGCTTGGAGCGATCCATTTCCGCCTGAAGGATATTTTCAAAATGACGGTAATTATATAACCCGGTCAGCGCATCGGTTAAAACCAGATCAGCAAGCCCAACGATTTGTTGACGAAGATTTTCAACCTCATCAAGCCATGGACAACTGGCTTCTGAGACCGGGCATTCTAGCGGTTTATTCGAATCGGACATATATACGGATAAATCTTTACCAATTATTAATTCATTATTATGGGGCAGTTAAATTCCAGGTCCGGGAACTCTACGATAATCTAATTCTCAGACAAGTAAAAATAACGCTTTTTCGATTAATTCCCAAATTCAAAAGTATCAGGCGCCACCATTGCTACTCAATCGTCGATGCATCTCTTCAATGCGCTTCTTTGACTCTGGTGTAGAGCCCGGGCCCGGTACAACCATAATTTCCCGCGGGCGCAAATCGATTCCACGCGCAGACAGCACTTTTATTTTTTCAATGGGTTCATTATGCTCTTTGTCCATAAAAATGACCGGTTCGGAATTTTCACCAAATATCCATCTGTCGCCCCATTGAGTCAAGGCGATAAGAACCGGCATTAACTCCTTACCCTTGGTTGTCAGCATATACTCGTGACGCTTAGCACCTTCTTTTATAGGAACTCTTTCAAGAATCTGATTTTCGCAAAGCTTTTTCAATCGTGCGGTTAAAATATTTCGGGCAATACCTAGTTGAGACTGAAACTCTTCAAAGCGATGTACGCCAAAAAACGCTTCTCTGATAATTAATAGAGACCAGCCTTCACCGATGATTTCCAGAACATGGGATATCGAACGCTTAAACGGGTCCTGTTTTTCAGAGATTGGCATACGACAGATCCACTTAGTTTTATAATAAAACTTTTAGCTCATTCCTGCCCGGTGGTCAACTACTCGTTTTTTTCCAACTCATCCTGACCAGAATAATCGAACTCTCGCAGACCATCCGTTATTTCGTAGTAATCGCCCGCCTCACTGACGTAGACATGACCAATCGTTTTCAACCCGTGACTGGCATCGAGGGTACCTGCCGCCACTGAAATTTTATTATTTCCGCTACGAGCATCCCAGAACAGACTGGATCCACAGACATTACAAAAGCCACGATAAGTATCTGGTGACGTATCGTGAAACCAGTTAAGGCTTTTCTGTTTGAGCAAACTAAGATCACTACTCAATACCGAAGTGTAGGCGGCAACATGGCCATGAGTTTTACGACAGTTTTCGCAGTGACAATTAACTATGTCACGGCGAGGCCCGTTTATCCGATACCGAACACCTCCGCAAAGGCAGCCACCGCTTAACTCGCTTTCAGACTCATTGCCATCAGCCAATTTTCATCTCCCGAATCAGGCCGACTCTATCGGCATGATTTCATCAAAAGAATGTATCGCAGAAAAATGCTCGACATTCTGAACCGGTGCCTGTGAGTCCGGCTTAAATATCGCCAGTAGCTGGGCGATTCCATAATCATAAGCAGATTGTAAAGCCTGTAAATTATCATCGATCAACAGAGTCTTTCGCCGATCAAATGCATGACGGTTATTAACTTCTAGCCAGCAATCCGGATTTTCTTTGGGCAGAGAGAATTCATGTACAGTGATCAGGCGATCAAATTTATGCTCAATTCCTGTTTTCGCCATTTTTAAACTCAAACTGTCGTGGTGTGCATTGGTGACCATTACGATATCTTTACCAGCATCCCGTAACGCATCGAGGAAATCGACGCAGTAGGGGCGTATCGCAACCTTGTGGCTAACTTCATGTTTTAATTCCACCACATCAATCCCCAGAGTCTCACTCCAGTAGTCTGTCGAATACCATTCCAGAGTACCTTTCATCGATTGAGTTTGTTGATGAATACTTTGCCGGGCCTGAGCCGGATCCAGTGATTTGATCTCAGCGTAGCGCATAGGCAGATATTCCTGCCAGAAGTAATTATCAAAATGGAGATCGAGCAAAGTACCATCCATATCGAGCAGGACAGTATCGATCTGTATCCAGTCGATCATACGTCTCTTAATCGCCGTGTTGAAGATTGAGTGAACAACCCATCAATTACAGGTCACGAGCGACTCGAATACCAACATTATACTGACCCCGTCCACTCTTGAACTTTTCACGATTCTCGGCACGCATCGAGCTGGCCGGACTGCGGAAAGCACCACCACGTACAATACGATTTTCACAATCACCGCCTTCCCAGACCGAGCCATCATCGGGAGCCCCATCATAATTGCGGTGATAACAATCGTGTACCCATTCGTACAAATTACCTGCAGTATCATAAAGACCAAAAGCATTCGGTTTATAAGTACCCACCTTAGCCGGTTTGCTGGTATTAAAATCGCTCTTACAATCAAAGCAATGCGCATTACTCGAACCGGCAGTAGCACCCCACCAAAAAGATGTTCTCGATCCGGCACGAGCAACGTATTCCCATTCAGCTTCGGATAACAGACGATAGTTTTTTCCGGTTTCTTTACTCAGCCATTTGGTATATGCAAGCGCATCATCCCACGACACATCGGCTACCGGATGCATCTTGCGATCCAGCCCCGTACTATCGGGTAATTTGCGATTATTCGCCCGAGCAAATTTGTCGTAGTCGGCGTAGGTAATCTCGTAAACCGACACCATAAACGATTTAATAGTCACGCCGTGGCGCGGAACTTCATCGGCTGCGAGGACACCAGAAGCTGCACCCATGCGGAAACTACCTGCGGGTACTCGAATCATGGTAGGACCATTTCCACCCGATTTAAGTCTGTCACGA
The DNA here is from genome assembly GCA_029882955.1 of Gammaproteobacteria bacterium. Classification (GTDB taxonomy): domain Bacteria; phylum Pseudomonadota; class Gammaproteobacteria. Next base: position 1,636 of record JAOUJX010000154.1, on the reverse strand, counting down.
AACGGGTCGGGTTTATCGGTAAACACAGGTTCTACTACCGGCTCGGGTTCTGTCTTAACAACTTCTGGCTCGGAACCCATCTCTGACTCGGTCGAGGGTTCTGCTACCGGCTCTGGCTCTGGCTCTGGCTCTGGATTGGCTTTGGTCATCTCAGAGACCTGCTCCTCCACTACATTTACGACCGCATCAGTCGCCTTTTGCACAAGGCCCTGTTGCCACACAAAATATCCAACAGCAGCCAGTAGCCCGATAATAACAAGCCAGATTAATCCCTTGAGAGATCTCGGTTCTTTAGGCAACTCAGGAGTTTCAATATCCGCGACTCGCTGTGCCGGAGCGGCGGGCGCTGACGCCTCTGGAGTCGCTTCAGCTGATGGCTGAACGCTACGTTCCTTTATATCGATAACAATCAGTGTGGTATTATCCTGATTAATTTTATTGGCGTCTTCCACCGCCTTCAGTAAAGCATAGACGCATTCCTTGGCCGTTGCCGACCAGGATGAGTACTGAATGATGGCACCCGCGCCCAGCGTATCAAGGCCGTCACTAGCAACAATAACTCGATCTCCAGGGCGCACTTTAACGGGTGTTTCGGAAACGTCGATGCTGCTAATTTCTTCACCCGTCATGGCACTCATGAGCATATTTCTGGACATGCCTTCCTGCGCTTCCATTTCCATGCCCTGCTCTTTCATCATGTCAAGATAGGCACCATAGCTATGATCGGCATTTTGCTTGATGAGTTCGCGGTCACGCAATAGATAGAGATGACTGTCGCCGACGCTAACCCAGAATAAATTATCGTCTTCGAGATAGGCACTGACCATGGTGCAGCCCATACCGCGTAGAGCCGGCGTTTCTTTTACCGAGGCCCGAATTTGTTCGTTTGATCGATTCAAACTATCCGTTAGCGCATCGGCAACATCTTTGGTCGGAAAGCGGGACTGGAAGGTTTTGTTAAAAGTAGCAACCACCATATTACTGGCAACATTACCCGCAGCATGACCGCCCATGCCATCCGCCATAATTACCAGCGAGCAGAGATTGCCATTTTCAGCCACACCAAGTTGATTAACCATGTAGGCATCTTCCTGGTAATCTCTGGCCCCATCTATCTGCTCACTTGCTATTTCGAATTCAACACTCATTTTCTAGTATAGGTTCTCGAGTACTACTGTTATGACTATAGCAGTATAGTTAAAGTATTTTCAGTTTAGCGATTCCAACTTTTTAAAAAGCGGCTTTTTTTCAAAATGAGAGTTTCTTCTCGTATTTATTCTCGAAAAATGGCAGGTAATCAGATTTTTTTAGTTTTTCCAACGGTAAAAACATATTTCGGTCCATTTCTCTCCAGTATTTCCAGAACCAGCCCTGGCATTTATTCGGCTCTCTTGTTGATAGCTGGTTCGGATCGAGGCATTTTGCCTCAAAACACAGCGATATAGAATGGTTTTGCACAGAAAATACATTATTAGTCACGGCGACCAGATATAGCTTATCGAGTTGCAGGCCGGTTTCTTCTTCGACTTCGCGTCGCGCAGCCTCATCCGGCGACTCGCCATTCCTGATCCATCCCCCCGGTAACTGCCATTCGAATTGTGACTTCTCTAGCTTGCGCTGACCAAATAAAACTCTG
>JAOUJX010000515.1 GCA_029882955.1 Gammaproteobacteria bacterium | reverse complement strand
GGTGGTTTGCAGCGGGTCAGTTTTTCCTCGCGACCGGTATTGCGATGCAATCTGGAACCGATACTGCTTTTCACTACGACAGCCTGAAGGCCCTCGGACGAGAAACTGAATACCAGCAGCGTGAAGCGAGGGCTGAACAACTGGGCTTAACCATGCTGGCAGTCGCTACCTTTTCGGGAGGTGCATTGGGCTTAATCGATTTACGCCTTGCCTATGGTTTTTCGATGCTCAGTGCTATTGGTATGGCATTGCTGGTATGGCGCTTTGTCGAGCCCCCGCACTCCACTACTCAGACTGACATACCTCAGAGTTTTGTTAGCATTTTTTTTAGTTGCCTTAAACGACTTGGTAATCCGCTGCTCGGATGGATATTTCTGGTGTCTATCGTGCTCTATGCTATGGCGCATATCGTATTCGAGTTTTACCAACCCTACCTGACACTGTTGCAACTACCCATGCTCGACGCTACATCATACGCCCCTTTGTTATCAGGAGTGGTTATCTCAATATCAATGTTTGGAGGAGCTATTGGCGCAAAAATGAGTACGCATTGGCATTCGAAACTAGGTCTGACAGGCTTAATGGCAGTCGCCATGATCATGCAACTTGGTATCGTTGCCGCCATGGCTGTCGCGATTAGTCCGATAGTCGCCTTACTGGTCTGTGCGCGTAATTTTCCGATGGCCGTGGTACACGCGCCAGTCAGAGCTGCCATAGCGCCACGCATTGGCCGCGAGCAACGCGCTACCTATCTGTCTCTACAGGGGTTATCGGAACGTCTATTTTTTGCCCTGATATTACTCGCATTGGCTAGCGGCCTGGAAAAAGCCACACCGGTTGACGAACCAACTCTGCTTAGCATTCTAACCTCGACATTCTGGCTTGGGACCGCCATTGCGGGTGTATTATTTTTATTTTACAAACGTGTCGAGAGCGGGGTCAAAACCGAGACTGATTAGCCTAATCACAAAACTATGGTTGATACCCATTTTACGAGGATTTGCTCCAATTCATCCAGACTAAAAGGTTTATTTAATACGTCATTGGCACCCGAAGCAAGGCAGTTTTCAATATCGTCCTTCATTGCGTTAGCCGTTATTGCAATGATAACCGAGGATTTCCCTGACTCTATTTCCAGCGCGCGAATCCTTTTAGTCAGTTCGTAGCCATCCATTATTGGCATTCGAATATCAGTTAATAGAATTTGATAATCATCCTTCTGCCACAGACTCAATGCTTCGGCTCCATTTTCAGCATAGTCGGCACTGCACTGTAGCACTTCGAGCTGGGCTTCTAACAATTCCCTGTTGACCGGGTTGTCTTCGGCAACCAGAATTTTCAGCCGCTCAAGATCCGTAGGGTTTTTAGTCGCAACATCCGAGGCTTGAGTAGCGTTTTCATCAAGGCTCTTTTCTGGCGCCTGAATCATTTCCGCCAGTGGCAATTCTACCCAGAATGTACTGCCCTCGCCGACTATGCTATCAAGGTCGATTTGTCCATTCATTTTATTCGCCAACTGACGGGTGATAACCAGGCCTATTCCGGTTCCTTCGATACCACTAGTCTCGGCTCCAAGGCGGTTAAACGGCTGGAACAAAGCGTCCTTTAGTTTTTCTGGTATGCCGGGACCTGTATCTTTTATACCTATCCGTAGGCGTTCACCCATTTTCTCATAAATGATACTGACACTACCTTCCGGTCGATTGTACTTGACGGCATTGGAGAGTAAATTTGAAAAAATCTGCTTCAGTTTTAATTTATCGCCTCCAACAATAATACCGGCGAGTTGCTCACTATCATATTCGACGCTGATGTTTTTCTGACTTGCCAAATCAGCAACCCATTTTGCCGCATCGTCAACAACCTCCTGTAGTGAAACAGCTTCTATCGAAATCTCAAACTCTCCAGACTCGATACGGGATAAATCCAGGATACCATTCACTAGCGATAACAGGTGCGAACCTGCTTCGTAGATTTCGTGGGCTTTTGACTGCTGCTGTTGTGTGAGACTTTGGTCGTATTCAAATAATTGAGAAAATCCCATGATCGCGTTAAGCGGCGTACGCAACTCATGGCTCATGCTGGACAAAAACTGACTCTTGGCCTGATTGGCATTTTCCGCTTCGGCCTTCGCCTCGATTAATGCCAGTTCATTTTGTCTGCGTTCAGTAATATCCTCAAGCACTGTAATGACTCTTTCCCAGGTATCCTCGTAGCCACCCACTACC
>JAOUJX010000513.1 GCA_029882955.1 Gammaproteobacteria bacterium | reverse complement strand
AGGCAATCATCGGGCTTGGCGGGGAAATACCACTCGAGACTCGGGCTCTAATGGCTACGTCGAATTTCATGGTGAATTACTGGTATGTGGTTATCTCTGCGCCATTTGTTATATTTTTCACGCTTAGTTATATCTATAAAACTAATAGCAAGGCCCGCTTTAAGCTTGATGGCATGTTTCTGAGAATATGGCTCATTGGACCCGTTAACGAGAAAATAAAGATATCCCGTTTCACCCGTTATTTTTCGTTGATGTTTGCCTCGGGTATTACTGTACTCGATGCCATTAATTTAAGTAAAACGGTTGTCAGTAATGCGGTATTGGAGGATGGCATCGATCGAGCCTGGCAGCAAATATCCGAAGGTAGCAGTATCAGTGAAAGTTTTAAGAATATCGGTATTTTCCCGCCGCTGGTCGTCAGAATGTTGCGGGTAGGTGAGTCAAGTGGTCGGATGGACACTTCATTGAATAATGTGAGTTATTTCTTTGATAGAGATATCAACGACAGTATAGAAAAAATGGAACCGGTAATGCAGTCTGCACTGATGGCATCAATTGGCCTCGTCATAATATGGCTTATCATTGCGGTATTTGGACCGATGTACGACACAATTAGTACCATCGAGTTTTAGGTATGATGCAATGAAAAGAGTTCTTTATTTCACAGGTTATAGAATGGTGGCCCAGGAATGGGTCGGGAATGAATTACAGAGCAGTATTTATTTCGAGCCTGATGAGCAGGGTCTTGACTTGTTCAATGCTTATTTAAGATCCTTCCGTAACGAACCGATACGACTGCTGGTTGATTTAATTGAAGAGGAATTTCGCCAGATAAAAATACCGCTTTTACGAGGCAGCGATCGACAGGCCATAATAGACAGGAATTATGCCAAGTTTTTTCGTAATTCGGAATATAGATTTGCGGTGTCTCAGTCGGTTGAGAAAGGTGCACGAAAAGAAGAAAAATTATTATTAATCGGTTTAACCAATCAGAGCCTGCTAGAGCCCTGGATGCGATTAATCAATGATACTAATACGCCATTGTCGGGCATTATTAGTCTGCCTCTTTTATCCGAAAAATTTATCGATCATTTCGAATCCGAAGGCAGCGCCAAAATACTGGTTAGCCAGGAAGTTCCGAGTAATTTGCGTCAATCAGTATTCATTGACGGCAAGTTAATTCTGAGTCGATTAGTACCGATTGCCAGCTTTTATCAAGGCGATTACGCGGGCGATGTCATTCGTGATATCGAAAGCACCCAAAGGTACTTAGTGAGCCAGCGTTTTGTCGATCGAGATGGAAAAGTTTCTGTTCATATCATCTGTAACAAAAGGCATAGCGAAAAATTGACGGTTAAATTCGCCGAAGAAGACTATATCGATTATTTTATTCACGAAATAAACGAGCTGCTGGAAGAGCAGAAAATAAAAGTAAAAGAGGAGCAGGATTTTAGTTCGGCGTTGTTTTGCTACTACGCGAGTAAAAAGCTGACTCTAAACCATTATGCACAGAGTAAGCACAAGAAATACTATCAGCATCATAAAGCGAACCTGATTTTAAAAGCCGCTTCGGTCGCTATATTGACCGCAGGCCTGGGGCTAGCAGCTACCAGCCTGGTAAAGGGAGGGATTTATGCCAGCAGTGTTTCGGAAGCGACTCAGTATGAGCAAAAATATAGTGCGAAGTATAACCAGTTAAAAGACAGTTTTACCGATTCCACCACGTCAACCACCAGTATGCAAAATATCGTACAAACGGTTGAGAATCTGGAGAAAAACTTTCTCTATGATCCTGAAAAAACAATGTCGCTCGTGAGTAGAGATATTTCTCTGTTTTCAGATATACGTGTCACCAAGTTAGAATGGTTTCTGTCGAATTTTTCAGATCTTGAAAAACCAGAAGAAGTGAATTGGGATAATAAAAAAAGGGTATCTTCAAAAAAGAAGAATAGTAAGGATGGTAAAAAGAGGAAGAGCGTTAAAGGATTTTTTGAGGTTGTTAACGTGGAAGCTGAATTTTTAAACTTCTCCGGGGACTATCGCTACGCGCTGAGTGCAGTTGATGATCTTGAGAAAACAATGGTTGAATCCGGTAACTACTTCGATGTGGAAATTACCAGACGACCTCTTGATATCGAACCCGAAAATCGGCTTTCTGGCGATGTGAGCGCAAAAAAGGTGAAGGCGAACGAAAAGGCTATACTGGCTTTTCGACTAGTCCGCCAGGTTGGA
>JAOUJX010000514.1 GCA_029882955.1 Gammaproteobacteria bacterium | reverse complement strand
CGCTGGATTATCGGTATCTGAAATCGACGATATCATCATGGTCGGTGGTCAGACGCGTATGCCGAAGGTCCAGGAAGTGGTGAAGAATTTTTTCGGTAAGGAACCTCGTCGTGACGTGAATCCTGACGAAGCAGTTGCCAGTGGTGCTGCGATCCAGGGTGGTGTATTGGGTGGAGACGTTAAAAACGTATTATTGCTCGACGTCACACCTCTGTCTCTGGGTATCGAAACTCTGGGCGGCGTGATGACCAAGCTGATTGAGAAAAATACTACGATCCCAACCAAGGCATCGCAAACCTTCTCGACTGCTGAGGACAATCAGACAGCAGTGACTGTCCACGTGCTACAGGGTGAGCGCGAAGTCGCAACAGCCAATAAGTCACTCGGCCGATTCGACCTGTCTGATATTCCGCCAGCACAGCGTGGTATTCCCCAGATCGAAGTCACTTTCGACATTGATGCCAACGGTATTCTTCACGTCTCAGCCAAAGACAAGGCGACCGGCAAGGAACAGAAGATTGTTATTAAGGCTTCGAGCGGATTATCCGATGACGAAGTCGATAATATGATCAAAGATGCTGAAGCACATGCTGATGAAGATCGTAAACACCGGGAAACTGTCGAGTCACGGAACCAGGCTGATGCTATGATTCATGCGACCGAAAAGACTTTGAAGGATCTTGGTGATCAGGTCGAAGCTGAAGATAAAACTAATATCGAATCTGCCATTGCCAGCCTGAAATCGGCCCTGGAAGGTAGCGATAAGGACGATATCGATAGCAAGACTCAGGCACTGGCTGAAGCTTCTAGCAAGCTTGCCGAAAAAGCCTATGCAGCAGGCGCCGAGAGCGAAGGACCCGAACCGGTAGACGCGAATGCCTCAGCGCAATCTGCGAGTAAAGAAGACGATGTGGTCGATGCAGAGTTTGAAGAAGTTAAAGACGACAAGAAGTAATCCCCAGAATATTCAAATGGGATTTTCACGAGCCTGGTTCGCATTTGCGAGCCGGGTTTTTTGTCATTCTGGCGATAAATAAAACATGTCACAACGCGATTATTACGAAGTCCTGGACGTTCCCCGGACGGCCACCGAAGCAGAGCTTAAAAAGGCATTTAGACGCCTGGCGATGAAATATCACCCGGATAGAAACCCCGGGAATGAAGAAACCGAAAAATTATTCAAGGAAGCCAAAGAGGCCTACGACGTCTTATCCAACTCCAGTAAAAGAGCTGCCTACGATCAGTTTGGTCATGCCGGTGTCGATCAGGCAGCCGGTGGTGGCTTCGGTGGTGGTGGATTTGGCGATGCCTTTAGCGATATTTTCGGTGACATTTTCGGCGGCGGCGGTGGCGGTCGGTCGCGCGTTCGTAAGGGTGCCGATTTACAATACAACCTGGAATTAAGCCTCGAAGACGCTGTCGCAGGCACCACGGTTAAGATAAAGGTACCGACCATGAAGCATTGCACTACCTGTGCTGGTAGCGGTGCTAAAGAAGGTAGTAGTCCAGAAACCTGTAGCACCTGTGGCGGCCATGGGCAGGTACGGATGCAGCAGGGATTTTTCTCGGTCCAGCAGACTTGCCCGAAGTGTCGGGGTAACGGCACAATTATTAGTGACCCCTGTAATAACTGTCATGGTCATGGCCGAGTTAAGGAGCATAAGTCATTATCAGTCGAAGTACCTGCCGGTGTCGACAATGGCGATAGAATCCGTTTAACAGGCGAAGGTGAAGCGGGAGAGGCGAATGCTCCAGCGGGTGATTTATATGTTCAAATGCATATTAAGCCGCATCCGATATTTGAACGCGATAATGCCGATTTATATTGCGAAGTTCCCATTAGCATTGTCACGGCCTCACTCGGTGGAGAGCTCGAAGTGCCCAGTTTAGGCGGACGTCTTAACCTGAAGATTCCGCCAGGCACGCAAACCCATAAATCATTTAGAATGCGCGGCAAAGGTGTAAAGCCTGTGCGGGGCGGTCCTGTGGGGGATCTAATCTGTCGCATCATTGTAGAAACCCCGGTAAAATTAAGTAGCGAGCAGAAAGAATTGCTCGAGAAATTTGGTGAATCGATGGGTAAAGCCGCAAAAAAACATAGTCCGAACGAGAAGTCCTGGATGGATGGTATGAAAAAGTTTTTCGAAGACATGAAACCGTGAGCTAGTCAGCATGACCAGAATCGCAATTACCGGCGCAGCAGGGCGTATGGGCAGAAACCTGGTCATGGCC
>JAOUJX010000153.1 GCA_029882955.1 Gammaproteobacteria bacterium | reverse complement strand
TCAGCCTGTCCAATGGCGTCAATTGCTTTGGACAACGATAACGCCCGTTGTGCTTCGCGTGTTATGACTGGCGGTGGCACATTACTTTTACTTTGCACGATTAGTCTTTATGTCTGCCTCATATCGCCAAGATAGTACATTACCTGTGCCGAAATTTCTCAATCAGTGATTTCGAGCAAATGATAATTTCATCAACGCAGCCGAATCGCATTCAAGTAGGCCTGACGTTCATTTTTACCCATTTTACAGTCCCGGTTACGGTTACCTGTAATTATGAGTCAACGACCCGACTACCCCTTACGGTTACATTTAATTTGAGTCAATTCGCCCTTCTGATGGCTATCTCACTTTAGTCTGAATTTTTACGAATCTTAACTATACTCGAAATTCGAACGCTTTTAATCGTTAAAGATTTTTCGGGGCTGGCCGAAGAATTGATTAATTATCCAAGTACAGGCTTTTCCTGGACCAGAATGGTAAAAATATGAAAATGAAACAGCGACTAATGTTGATGTTGATGTTGCTGGCAGCAGTACCAGTGATATCGGCGATTAGCGGAGGTACCTGGGTTGCCCAGAAAATCGCTGGTGAGCAGATCGTCGAGCAGGTTCGAGAAAAGTTGATATCGGTGCGCGAATTGAAAAAAGCACATGTCGAAGATTTTTTTCTTGGCATTAGAGGACAGATCGCAACGGTATCCAAGAATGACATGGTGGTTAAATCATCGCGCCAGTTTGTTAGTGCATTTCGTGCCATACTCAGCGGTAGTGAAGCGGAATTTTCCAGCAGAAAGAAAGGCCTGAGCGACTACTATACAAACGAATTTCAACCTAGATATGAGGCCCTGAATCCGCAAAAAGATTTTTCCGGAATCAATTTGCTATCCGGCCTCAGCGAAAAACAGATAACGCTGCAAGGCCTATATATTAGTGAAAACGCTAACCCCCTTGGCGAAAAGCACCTGCTTGACTTTCCCGGTGATAAATCCAGGTATAGCAGGGTACACCAACGATTTCATCTGCAATATCGATACATTCTGGAGCAATCGGGTTATTACGATATCTTTCTGGTTGAGCCAGATAGTGGGGAAATTATCTATTCAGTTTATAAAGAACTCGATTTTGCAACTTCACTGATAGACGGGCCTTACGCCGATAGCGGTCTCGCCGAAGCTTTTCGTGCCGCCGCGAATGCAGAATCCCCGGATTTTGTCTATATGACCGATTTTTCAGCTTATACGCCGTCTTATGGATATCCGGCAGCCTTCATCTCTGCTCCCGTTTATAACGATGATAAGAAAGTCAGTGTGCTCATTTTCCAGATACCGGGCGATAGACTCAATCAGATTATGACGAGCAGCCAACAGTGGCAACAGGTCGGTCTTGGTGCTTCGGGTGAAACCTATCTCGTTGGTGCGGATGGCAAGATGCGATCGAGTAGTCGATTCCTGCTGCAGTCGCCGCAGAGCTATAAGGAAATGATGGCGAATAATGGGGAAGATGTAGTCCAGCTCAAAGAAATGGAGGCTAAAGGAACTACTGTATTACTGCAAAAGGCTGATACCGTCGGCGTGGACAGAGCGTTAAAAGGAGAGACAGGTTTCGATATATTTCCTGATTATCGAGGTGTTTCGGTGTTATCGGCATTTTCCAGCGTGGACATAGCAGGTGTGAACTGGGTAATCATGAGTGAAATGGATGAGGCCGAAGCATTTAAGCCGGCCAGTGATTTATCCGTATTCTTGCTTAAATCGTCTCTTGCCATTGCCGTTGTTATGATCGCTATCACCAGTTTTTTGGGATGGTTGTTTGCCAGTCGACTAACTGCGCCAATTTATCGATTGACTAAGGAGATCGGGGAAATCGAAAGAGAGTCAGATCTCGCTCGACGATTAAATAGTAAGCAGGGCGAAGTTACCGTTGGCATAGTGAACTCGTTGAATCTCATGCTCGAGAAATTGCATGGAATTATAGCCATGGTCGCTACCAGCGCCGACTCGATGGCGAATGCGTCCGCCAATGTTAAAGAGGTTAGCTCGGTTACCAGTCAGGATGTCCTCAAACAGAAAAATGAGACTGACCGCGTTGGCAATGCTATGCAGCAAATGGCCACCACGGTAAATGTTGTCGGTGCTCACGCCGACGATGCCAATCGTGCCGCGAAAGAGGCCAATGATAAGGCCCTGGAAGGTAATCAATTAGTCGCTTCGGCTACTGCTTCTATTACCGGGTTGGCAAAGGAAGTTGATCGGGCTTCAGAGGTCATTTCAAAACTGGCGGACGATAGTGACAAAATCGGTGGGGTTCTCGACGTTATTCGTAGTGTTGCCGAACAAACTAATTTACTTGCGCTCAACGCGGCAATTGAAGCGGCGCGTGCAGGTGAGCATGGACGCGGGTTCGCAGTGGTTGCCGATGAAGTGCGTACCCTCGCCAGCCGCACCCAGGAGTCGACCGAGGAAATTCAACATATTATCGAGAGTCTGCAGTCCGGTGCGCGTGATGCGGTTACAGTAATGTCGCGGGGTCGGGAGCAGGCTGAACTTAGTGTCTCCGATTCGAATCAGACTTCTGGTGCCCTACATACCGTCGCCGATTCTATCGCCGAGATTACCAGGATGAATGCCCAGATAGTCGAAGCTTCCGCCAGACAACGTGATGTTACAGAAGCAGTGGGAGATAGCATTGCAGCTATCGCGTCTGTTTCAGAATCGACCACGGAAGGGGCTCAGAAAACCGAGCAGGCGAGCATCGAACTTAAGCAATTGGCGGACGATTTACGTACAGCAGTAGGGCAGTTCAAGATTAGCAGTACCAATCATTGATTCGAATTAATTAAAGTATTGCCAGGTATATAAAGGTAGATAGATATGACAGGAGTGACGAGTGGTGGAGATAAAATGAACAGATATTCCGGTTTTTCGATTAAACAAAAAGTATCTTTCGGATTTGCATCAATGACGCTGATGTTGATCGTCGTTGGCGGTGCTGGTTTGTATGGTATACAGGCTCTCGGGGCTTCGCTGGACAAGTTGGCTGCAGCAATGCAGGGTAACGGTGGTATCGAATCTGAAGTGCTGGATATTGCCAGTCAGTCCGAGCAATTGGTACTGATGATTTGGGCGAGTCTGGCTATTGGGGTGATTATTGCGATCTTGTCGAGCTTGAAAATTTCAAACATTGTGGTGAGCCCGATTCAACAGGCGATTTTTATCGCGCAGAAAATCAGGTCAGGAAATTTAAACAGTCAAATTCAAATCGACTCAGGGGGAGAGACTGGACAGCTTTTGATGTCGTTAAGAGATTTACAGGATCAGCTGCGTGAATCTAGCGAAAAAAATGGCGAGTCCGAAGCCGCCAATGCGCGTATCCAGCAGGCACTGGATAATGTCAGTGCAAACGTTATGGTAGCCGATGCGGAAAACAATATCATTTACCTCAATGAAGCAGTACAGAAGATGTTTCAGGATGCCGAAACAGACATTCGCAAAGGCCTGCCAGGATTCACCGCCAGCCAGCTGATTGGAACGAATATTGATAAATTCCATAAAAATCCTGCACACCAGCAAAACCTGCTACAGAAATTAACGGGTCGACATGATGCGGAGTTCGTTGTCGGTGGTCGAACCATGGCGTTTTCGGCAAATGCGATAATCGACAATGGCAACCGTCTTGGCACCGTTGTCGAGTGGCGTGATCGTACTCACGAGGTGGCGACCGAGAGTGAGATCGAGGGAGTAATAGTCAGTGCGCAAAATGGTGACTTGAGTCAGCGTATGAATATGCAGGGAAAGGATGGTTTCTTTCTAAATTTGTCGCAGGGTATTAATCAATTAATCGAAACTTTGTCCGGTGTATTTGATGAAATTGCCGGGGTCATGGGTGAAATGTCACAGGGTAACCTGCAACGCAAGATGACTGGTAAACATGCCGGAACCTTCGCCGAAGTTCAGGCCAACGTCAATTCGACGATCGATGCATTACTGGATATCGTGAACACAATTCGCGAATCTACCGACCTGATATCCTCTGGTTCTGAGGAAATTTCAAGCGGAAACAACAGTCTCTCGGAGCGTACGGAGCAACAGGCCGCTAGCCTTGAGGAAACTGCGAGTTCAATGGAGCTACTCACTTCAACCGTACGTCAGAATGCGAATAACGCCCAACACGCTAATCAATTGGCGGATGGCGCTCGTGAAACTGCGCAAGGCGGTGGCGATATTGTTGGTAAAGCGGTTGGGGCCATGACTGATATCAATAACGCCAGTAGTAAGATTGCTGAGATAGTCAGTGTGATTGACGATATCGCCTTCCAGACTAATTTGTTGGCATTGAATGCCAGCGTCGAAGCCGCACGTGCCGGTGAGCAGGGAAGAGGCTTCGCAGTGGTTGCTACTGAAGTTCGCAATCTTGCCCAGCGCAGTGCTACCTCCGCGAAGGAAATCAAGGAGTTGATTCAGGACAGTGTTAACAAGGTCGACGTCGGTTCTAAACTGGTGAATGAATCCGGCGAAGCGCTTGAAAATATTGTCACCTCAGTAATAAAAGTCGGTGATATTGTGGCAGAAATCGCCACCGCGAGTCAGGAACAGGCGACAGGCATCGATCAGGTCAATAAAACCATTAATAATCTGGATGAACTGACTCAGCAAAATGCGGCGTTAGCGGAAGAAACTTCGGCCGCGAGTGTATCGATGAAAGATCGCGCTGGCATGATGAGCAGACAGGTTGAGTTCTTTCAGGTCGGTCGTGAAGTGACAGCAAAGCAGTCCTTGAAATCGAAGCCTGCCGTTGTTAAAGACCTGCCACCGAAGCCAGCCGCAGCACCGGCTGCGAAGGTAACAAAGATAGTTAAACCTAAGGACAAGCCTAAGCCTAAGCCGCCTGAAGTTAAAAAAGAAAATGTAGTTACCCAGCGATTCGATAGCAATGACGACGACTGGGAAGAGTTTTAGTCAACTTGACTTAGGTCAATTTCTTCGGAGTTTTCACTATATATAGTAGTTTGGTTGTCTCGAAACCACACTATATAGTAGGCTAATTCAAATTCCGAGGATGAGTAAATGACTCAGAGTAATGCACACAATTTGTATTGTTTGCCCCGGCGCCTGATCAAACGTAATGGCGCTGAAGTTAAATTTGATCAAAATAGAATCCAGCAGGCGTTGGTTAAGGCGGGAGAGGTTACACAGGAATTCAGTGAAACAGAAGCCAGCCTGTTAACGCAACAGATAATCAAGGTAATCAGTCACCGATTCTCCGATCATAATATTGCCGATGTGGAGGCGGTACAGGATATTGTCGAGCAGGTTCTGATTAGTGCCAACCATATTCAGACCGCTCGTGCCTATATAGGCTATCGACAGCAACATCAACGGCTTAGGCAGGATAAACAAACCCTGGTTGATGTCTCTTCTTCGATCAACGAGTATCTGGACCGGTCCGACTGGCGGGTACGGGCAAATGCCAATCAGGGCTACTCACTGGGTGGCCTGATTCTGAATACTTCCGGAAAAATGATCGCGAATTACTGGCTGAATCATGTTTATCCGCAGGAAATTGGTGAGTCGCATAGACAGGGTGACTTGCATATTCATGACCTCGATATGCTAGCAGGCTATTGCGCTGGCTGGTCATTACGAACCCTGCTGGCCGAGGGTTTAAACGGTGTCGTCAGCCGGGTAGAGGCAGGCCCGCCGAAACATATGTCTTCCGCCATCGGCCAGATCGTTAATTTTCTCGGCACCCTGCAAAACGAATGGGCTGGAGCCCAGGCCTTTAGTTCCTTCGATACCTATATGGCGCCTTATGTGCGTAAGGACAATTTAAGCTACGAGCAGGTACGTCAACAAATTCAGGAGCTCATCTACAACCTGAACGTGCCCTCGCGTTGGGGTACCCAGACGCCGTTTACCAACCTGACTTTCGACTGGGTCTGCCCCGAGGATTTACTCGATCAAATTCCGCTGATTGCGGGCGAGGAGCAGCCCTTTAGCTATGGCGATTTGCAGGCCGAAATGGATATGATTAATCGTGCTTATATCGAGGTCATGATGGCAGGTGACGAAAAAGGGCGCGTGTTTACCTTTCCGATACCGACTTACAATATTACCGAGGATTTTGTCTGGGATTCTGAAAATGCAGATTTGTTATTTGACATGACCGCCAAGTATGGTCTGCCTTACTTTCAGAACTTTATTAACTCCGAACTAAAACCGAATATGATCCGTTCCATGTGCTGCCGTCTTCAGCTCGATTTGCGCGAGCTGCTGAAGCGAGGTAACGGCCTGTTCGGGTCGGCGGAGCAAACCGGGTCGTTGGGTGTGGTCACCATTAACTGTGCTCGTCTCGGTTACCTGTATCGGGGTGATGAAGCGAGATTATACCAGGCCCTGGATAGCTTACTGAACCAGGCCAGGAACAGTCTGGAAATAAAGCGGAAAGAAATCCAGCGGCACATGGATGCTGGATTATTCCCATACTCGCAGCGATACCTGGGTACCTTGAGGAACCACTTTTCCACCATTGGGGTGAACGGTATCAATGAAATGATTCGCAACTATTCTGCCGACAGAGAAGATATCACCACGGCCGATGGCAGGCAGATGGCAATCGAGCTCCTGGACCATATCCGCGAGCGCATGGTCGAGTTTCAGACAGAAACCGGTCATATGTATAACCTTGAGGCGACTCCGGCGGAAGGCACCACCTACCGATTTGCGAAGGAAGATCTCAAGCGTTATCCCGATATTCTGCAGGCGGGTAGTAGAGACAAACCCTACTATACTAATTCATCGCAACTACCGGTGGGCTATACTGACGACCCGTTCG
Source organism: Gammaproteobacteria bacterium (assembly GCA_029882955.1). GTDB lineage: Bacteria > Pseudomonadota > Gammaproteobacteria. Next base: position 2,175 of record JAOUJX010000153.1, on the reverse strand, counting down.
AGGCTTTGCAGATGCAGGATGAGCTGCAAAAGAAATACACCGGCGGAACCGTTCTACATTTGTATATGAGTGAGCGGATATCAAGCGTTGAGGCATGTAAGAAGCTGGTTCAACGCGCACTCGGTCGCTTCAAGTTGCCCTATATCACTATCACCCCGACTTTCTCGATCTGTCCCGATCATGGCTATTTGAGCGGCGAGCATGAATTTTGCCCTCGCTGCGATGAAGAATTGATAGCGCGGAAATTAAATGACTTGAATAAACCTAAGGAGGTCAGTCATGCAACACAACAGCCCTGTTAAACTGAAAGATGAAGAAAGAACTCGTTGCGAAATCTGGACGCGGGTGATGGGTTACCATCGGCCCTTAAGTTCGTTTAACCCCGGTAAACAGTCAGAACATGATGAGCGTGAGTTTTTCCAGGAAAAAACTGTCATCTGAATTAATTCGGATTGGTGGAGTAACACCCTTTACCACCATTGATTATCCGGGAGAACTGTCAGCGGTTTTGTTTCTTCAGGGCTGCCCCTGGCGCTGTGATTATTGTCATAATAAAGACTTTATCGAGCGACAGCAGGCGGCCTCTGTTGGTTGGGAGTCGGTACTGGATTTCTTGCGTGAACGCAAAACTTTGCTCGATGCCGTGGTATTTAGTGGTGGAGAACCAACGCTGCAGACCGGCTTGTCCGAGGCGATACAGCAGGTAAGGCATCTGGGCTTCAAGATAGGGCTGCATACCGCCGGTGTCTATCCGAAGCGTCTGAAAAAGCTACTACCCTGGCTGGACTGGGTAGGCCTGGATATCAAGGCGCCCAAATCGCGTTACTCAGCCATCACGGGTGTTTCTCACTCGGCCGAGCGGGCGTGGGAGAGCGCAAAATTACTAACTAATTCAGGTGTCGATTACGAAATAAGAACGACATTGCACCCAAAATTAATCAGTCGAAGTGATTTATACCAACTGGTTGATGAGCTAAAGAAAATGAATGTACGCCATTACAGTGTGCAGAAATGTAACACTAAATATTGTTCTGACAGTAACAGCGACGAACAGGATTTCGTCAGCCTGGATCAGGACGATGTGGGCAGGATTGGTGGAAATTTCTCTAGTTTTGAGTATCGCTGATTTGTCCTGTCTTTCGCTTAGATGCGACTATAATACTAAGGAATGGATATTACCCGATGCGAGATATTTTGACTCAGGACAAAACCAGCCCCTCTTTTTCTGATCCGTCGCAAACTGATCTGGTTGAAGAAAATCGCCGGTTGAGTCAGCGCATCGAGACGATGGAGAAAGAGGCCGAAGTCCTGGCAGAGCGTAATTTGCTACTCGCTGACTCGATAAAGCTCGGGTACTGGGAGTGGGATGAAATTGAGGATAAACCCGCTCATCTCTCCCAGGCATTTGCCGAAATTTTTGGGCTAGAATTATCTGAGCTTTATAAAATCTACCAAAGTGAAGAAGATCTCTATGGATTCATCCATCCAGAAGATCGTGGAATTTACCAGCGCCATGTAGAAATGCTCACCAAGGATAAAAATGATCGTGGCCAGGTTTATATTTTCGACTATCGAATTATTCGACCTTCGGGCGAAGTGCGAAACGTCAGAGAACTGGAATACGGTATAGAAGAAGAGGAAGGTGTCCTGGTTCGATCCTTTGGTGCTGTGCAGGATACAACCGAATATCATCGGGCTTTGATCGAGCTAAAAGACAGTGAACAGCGCTACGGTGTCCTGTTTAACCACCTGCCGCTGGGTATCCAGGAGCAGGACTATACAGCGATCAAGACACTGCTCGATAAACTCATAGCGGATGGCGTCGAAGATCTGAGATCGTATCTGCAAAACAACGAGATGCTGGTTAAGTATGCCGTAAAAGAGGCAAAAACAACTAGCATCAATCATACCTTAGTCAAAATCTATAGAGCAGATTCGGTCGAACATTTTTCTGATGTCGATATGGATGTCGACGCCTGGTGGGACGAGAGCTGGCTGGAATTTTATATATCAGAGTTTATGGGGTTACTCGGGGGTGATCATATATATTTTGCCGAAAAATCGGATACGCGAATAGATAATAGTCCTTTCGAAACCCGGTTTATTACCCGGGTAGTGGGTGGCTACGAGGATACCTGGGAAAGAGTCATTACAGTGCATGAGGATATTACCGAA
>JAOUJX010000152.1 GCA_029882955.1 Gammaproteobacteria bacterium | reverse complement strand
TAATTAACCACGGGGCGCATGGTTCGCCATAATCCGGTACGGACTTCGACGCTGGTAGCGGCGGAATGTACTGCGATGGCCGAAATAGTCGCGTTCTCGAATGGCACAGAAATCCATTCGGGTTTGGTGTATTCAGAGACCGCCGGGAGCGTGCTTTCGCTGACCACTTCTGTTCGTGAACTCATGCCATCGAAAGCAGATAAAGCAATGTCGAGGTTTTGCTTTACGATCGCATTGCCGAGGTGCTCGAGTTCCTCGGTTAACGCTTTGGCAAATGTCTCAGCCGGAATGACCTTTGTCAGTGCAGCGGCGGCTGCGGCGCAGCGACTGCCGATGTAGGGGAGTTCGGCCCGGTCTTCAACCTCTTCTGTGGCGGGAAGAATGATTATCCGGGCGTCAGTATTTAATCGTTGCCGCCAGGTTTCTTCATTTTTATGACTATTGATCAAAAGTAGCGTGTGTTGATCGACACCCTGCAGAACGCCTGCTGCCGGCATTCCTATCAATGTATCATCGGAGACGACGACCAGGTCGGGGTGGTTAATAATGCCGCGTTCACTGACGGTCGATTGATCAGCCCGGACATAGGCAAATATCGGTGCGCCGCGTCGCTCGGCACCATAGCGTGGCGCATCCTGTACTTCATACCCGGCCATAAAAAACGCAGTGCCGAGTATTCGGCTCGCAGTTTTCATTCCCTGTCCGCCTCGACCATGAAATCGGATGCGATACATTGTCTATGGCCCTGTCAAAATAGTTTCCATCGACGGAAACTCATGGCTTCCTCAAGACGACTGCGTGCCATTGCCAGTGCGGCGTCTCGAGGCAGGATGCTTTCGCGTTTTGCGGTTTCGAGCACTTCAAGGGTGTTCCTGGCCAGTTTCTCTGCGATGCTGGACATGACCGCCGCCTCGCTGGAGCGCTGGTATTCCATCGCTGCACAAATGACACCGCCGGCATTGGCGATAAAATCCGGGATGGATAATATGCCTTTTTCATGCAGGATTTTTTCTGCTGCATAGGTAATGGGGATATTCGCTCCCTGCACCAACATTTTGGTACTGAGTCGATGCACGTTACCTTCGTGAATCACATCAGGACGGGCAGCCGGAATCCAGATATCGCAATCGACATCAATAATGGCATCACCCTCGAGCGTTTCTCCATCGCGGTAATCGGTGACCGGTTTGCCTTCGGTTTTGAGCGCGATCAGTTGTTCCACGTCGAGTCCGTTCGCATTGTAAATAGTCCCGGAGGAATCAGAAACGGCGATAGCGCTAGCACCATCCTGTGAGAGGAAACGGGAGACATGTTTGCCGACAGCACCAAAACCCTGCACCACAAAACGCGCGCTGCTGGTTTCAAGCGGGCAAAAATCCATGGCAACCTTAATGGCCTGGCTGAGGCCCCAGCCGGTCGCACCAATTTCGTCGAGAGGAATACCACCCATCTCGCGTGGTAAACCAACGACACGATTAATTTCATCCTTGACCCAGGCCATACAGGTTTCATCCGTGCCCATATCGGGGGCGAAAATATATTGCTCGGCCTCCCGGAGCGCGCAGGCAAAGCCTCGTATTAATTCTTCTTTCTGTTCGACGGGCATATTGGGATCGCCCACTAGCGCTGCCTTACCACCGCCGTGGGGTAGGCCTGCTGCCGCATTTTTGAAGGTCATTGCACGAGCCAGTCGCGCGCATTCCTCGGTAGTTACGTCGACGGCCATTCGGACGCCGCCAATCGAAGGGCCTCTGGCTACATTATCTATCACCAGTACGCCCTTCAGCCCGATAGATGGTTCTTGAACGTGGATAACCTTGAAAGGACCAAGGTCGTCTGCGAGTGAGAAAATATCGTTCATATTCCCTGCCTGATATCCCGATAATCCTTCGCTGTACGGACAGGTTCATTTCTACATAGAAAAGTTAATTGAACATTGATCCCGATCAATATTTCCGTCATCGCTATGGCTAATAGTGAAGCCGATAGAATTGGGATAAATAGCGATGGATAATGAGCAAAAAGATATAGCAGACCGAGTGGTTAAAACTTTCAGGAGCCAGCTCGATAGTGATATTAACGCTGCTATCGGTGAGCATAACTTCGATGCGCTGAACAGCCTGGTTCGGGAAGCTATCGCCGAAAATGCGGAATCGATCATCGATCAACTCGGAGACCTCCTGAAGCAGATAAAGGCTGAAACAGAAAGGCGCCCTCTGGAGCTCTGATTAAGCCCTGGCGTTATCCGCTATCGAATGGAAAAAACATGACCTGATCAGACTAACGATCTAAACTTCGTCGTTGATTAATACGATTGAGTAGCACAATGAAATTTCTGATCGAAGCACTTTTTAAATCTGTTGAAATTGTTGAGCAACACCCCGGCAGGGAGCGCTTGCTCCAGGTTGCCACCGCGACCTTACTGCTCGAAGTGGTACGAGCCGATTTTGAAGTGCAGCAAAGTGAAATGGACAAGCTAAAGGCTTTGTTGACTAGTCAGTTTCAGTTGGATGAAAGCGAGCTGGAACAAATTTTAGCCGAAGCAAAACACGAGGCTGATCACCTGATATCGCTTCAACATATTACCCGACAGCTCAATGAACAGTTCAGCGAGGCTGAAAAAACACGAGTGATCGAAATGATGTGGGAGGTTGTGTTTGCCGACGGCAATCTCGATCATTACGAGGAACACCTGATCCGACAGGTTGCCGAATTACTCTATTTACCGCATTCGGTGTTTATCCAGGCGCGACACAAAGCTGAACCGCCGGTCATGTAGTTTATCCTCAAAATACCCCGGGTTTTTATTGCCGTTGTATCGTTATTTCATTTATTTTAACTATACTCATCGCATGTCTATAGACTACATTCCGCAGGGCTCATTAGCGGGAAAGAAAAATTCATAGGATAGAAAATTGATACCAATACTAATTTCGTCGATTGGTGGCGTTTTGTTCATGCTTGTCGCGGGGGTCACGCAAAGTATTTCTTTCGGCTGGCAACAATTGAGCATTCTAAGCCTGGGTATTCCCTTTACCCTGGGCTGTGTTTTAGTCTATGTCGGTACGAGACTCTTCAATAGTGGCGCGTTTTATGGTCCCCGCAGCTCTGCTGTGGATGTCACCGAGGAAACACCGGCCTACCAGAAGCTACGCCATAATCAGGAATTGATTTACGAAGCAACGGCAATCCTCAACGATGGTTTCGCCTTGTTTGACCCGGATGATCGCCTGGTTATGTGTAATCAGCGATACCGGGATATTTACTCTGGTATGAACGACATATTGGTTCCAGGCGTCAGCTTTAGGGATATAACGACAGCCACAGCTAATAAATTGATGACATTTGGTACTCCCGAAGAAAAACAGGACTGGATTGATTTAAGGCTGGAGATGCACAGAAATCCAAAGGGGACTCTTGATCAACAACTGTCCAATGGAGAATGGATTCGAATCATTGAACAGAAATTACCCGATGGCGGGATCGTCGGACTGCGTATCGATATTACCGAAGCCAAGCGTATGGAAGAGCTGCTCGAAAATGCAGAACGTATCTCAAAAATAGCGAGCTGGGTATGGGATACGGAGGCTAACAGGTTAAAGGCATTCTCGCGCGAATATCCTCGTATGTATGGCCTTACAGATGAAGATTTTGGTGGTATCACCAATGATTTGTTTAGGATGATTCATCCTGACGATATTGACAGGGTCGAAGGCCTCTTCGAAGAGGCGGTGAAAGGAATCGGCTCCTACGAAGTTGAATACAGGATAATACGGAACAACGGTGAAGTTCGTTATCTACAGGAACGCGGGGAGCCGAAGCTTGTTGAAAACGGTCGGTTAATCGAAGAGCAGGGGACGATACAGGATATCACCGAACGCAAACTTCTTGAACTCGAAAAAATGAAGCAGGAAGAACTGCTTGAGGCGGCCATAGAAAGCGCACCTGGTGGATTTGTGCTAGTCGATGCGGAAGGAAAAATTGAGCGTTTCAATCGACAGTTTTTTGAAATGTACCCCGAGCAGCAGCTCGTTATTCAAGAGGGTATCCCATTCGAACAGTTTTTAAGAACGGGGCTGGAACAAGACGTTTATCGGGACGATCATACAGATGTCGAGGCCTGGATCGAGGATCTGAAATCAGGGCGACAGGAAAACGAAAGTCTTTATGCAGGGCTATCCGATGGACGATGGATAAAAATTGAGGTCAGGCATTTGGCCGATGGGCGCTCGGTCGCTATGCATATTGATGTCACCGAATTACAGGAAGCCAGGCAGGAGGCTGAAAAAGCCAATCAGGCCAAGTCCGATTTTCTCTCGTCTATGAGCCATGAGTTGCGAACCCCCATGCACGGCATATTGAGCTTTTCTGAGCTTGGCCTGACTCGATTCGAATCGTTGAGCCAGGAGAAGATTAAACGATATCTCAGCAATATTCATATTAGCGGGAGTCGGCTGCTATTTCTGATTAACGATTTGCTTGATCTGTCCAAACTTGAGGCCGGGAAAATGGAGCTTGAACCGGCCCCGGTCAATCTTCAGGAGTTGGTCGAGACCTCAATCGGTGAGCAGGAATTGCAGTTTCGAGAGAAAAGCCTTCGTTATGAATTTGTCAGCAATGTATCCGATCCCACTTGCGTCTGTGATCGTAATCGAATTTTCCAGGTGCTCTCGAATGTTATTTCAAATGCAGTCAAGTTCAGCCCCGAGGATAGTGTTATCCGGGTTCAGCTTGAACGGGTGAACAATAACATTCAATGTCGGATCAGCGATCAGGGCCCGGGTATACCGCCGCAGGATCTTAAGCAGGTATTCAGTAAGTTTTATCAGAGTGGAAGTGCTCGATCCCAGTCGAGCGGTACCGGGTTAGGCCTGGCGATCTGCCACGAAATAATCGAACTGCATCAAGGTAAAATCTGGGCTGAAGCCAACCCCGGCGGCGGCAGCGTATTTGTGTTTGAGCTGGCATCGTAGCGAGAGCATTAAGGCTTTCATCTGTTATGATGAGCGCTTGCAAGAGGAGATATATCAATCATGCGATGGCCCTACTTTATTTTTTTCCAGTTCCTGCTTATCGCCGTCGTCGGTACGCTGGTATACCTTCATAAGGACAAGGTGGTCATGCTAAAGACACCGCCCGCTTCTCTGGCGCAGTGGTATAAGCCAGAAAATAAGCGACAGGTCTGGCTGCATAATATGTTTAAACTGCGGCGCGAACTGCAGGCGGTTAGACTCTATGCCAATAATCAGGATGCAGGTCATCTACAGCAATGGGCCGCGGATCTAAGCGAACATTATTTGAAAATCGGAGAAATGGTACCGGAATGGGAGCGCAAGCTCGACAAAAAGCTAATCGACGGGCTGTTGCAGTCAGCCAGTAATATGCACTACCAGGAAGTGATTGAGGCCCTCGATGAATTAAATAACAATTGCGATTCCTGTCATGCCGATTACCGGGTAGTGACCCAGCTGGTGTATCGTGCCGCCGACTTTTCCTCTGTCAAAGTACCCGGATCATCCATATCATTCAAAGATGGCATGAAGGATCTGACCGCGAAGATTAACCTGATTAAGATAGCCTCGGACGACGGTCAGCCAGGGGTCGCGCTGGCCGCTATGACCAGCCTGCAGAAGGAGGTGTCGGCACTAGGTGAAACCTGCGTCAACTGTCATGAGAAAAACAAAAAGGAATTCCCGGATAGTGCGATTAATGCGACGTTCGGTAAACTCAAGCAAAGCTTGCTAACCGGCACGGCGAAGGAGCAGGGGCAGGAACTAGGTACTCTGGCGGTACTGGCCTGCGCTCAGTGCCATGGTACCCATCGCATGGCTTATGAAGCGAGAAATCTTTTTGTCGAAAAACGGAGTTGGCGGGAGCTGATGAAGCATTAGGTTATCGGCAGTCAGGTCTAGACAAAGAGCCTTTCTATATTTCGTCTCACAGCAATCGATTCTTTGATTGCATAAATGCTGACTTCCGGTGTTATACCCAGCTTTTCCATTGCCGGTATAGATTCGACGTGAGGCAGTGAGTGAGTTTTATCACTTCTCATCAGTCCTAAGTAATTTGCGATCAGGATCAGGTCGCACAAATCAGCCTCCTTTGCGTTATCGCGAGACCAGTCACCACATTCTTCAGCAACCAGAATTAATTCTTTGTCAAATTTCCATTGGCGTAATAACAGACCCGAAATTTCGGGACGCATGGCCTGTATTGCGTGATCGATTTCTATGTGGTCGAGCATCAGGTGGTGATGTTCCAGCAGGTGGTCGTCAATCACCAGTACGCCGATACCGTGAATCAGGCCCGCCAGCATAGCTAAATCGGGTGGAAACGACTTCGTCTCTTTCGCCAGAATTCTGCTAATTGCCGCTACATTCAGGCTATGCGTCCAGAAAGAGCTGACCCGTTGCATATGCTCTTTGGGCAGCCGGTAGACGAGTTTTCCCACTGCATAAATCATGATGAGGCAGTATATTGGCAAAATTCCAAGCTGTTCCACCGAATAACGGATTTTTGCGGTCGCACCCATGTCACTGTCTCTGGGGCATCGGGCAATATTTTTAATTTTCCGTGAAATGTCTGGATAGGAAATCAGTATTTTCACGATAGAATCAACCTCGGTGGTCTTGCCAGTATAAATTTTCTGCACTCTTTCGGCGACCGAGGGCAAGGGCGGCAGGTTAATACTGTTATTCATCAAATTTCGGTACAGATGGTTCACCACGGAATGGTCTTCTTCATCATGACTGAACAGGGTGTGCACGCTAATATCGCTCGCGGCGGCGCCCGACAAGTGTGTCAAATCGATAATCTTCTGCGCGTCGATTTTTATATAGGTGACCGGGGTGAGCGCTCTTACGTTGTAGATACAGGGACGTAATTGCGCTATCGGCTTCAATTCCTGAGACTCATCAACCAGCAGAGTCTTGGTTTTGCCATCGCGGGCACTGAGAGAGACTGTTCCCTTAATAACGTAGAGGCTGGTGTTTTCGGTGGATCCCTCCTTGAGCAACAATTCCTTTTTATTGGCGGTTAATTCGTTCAGCTGATTAGCGAGCGCAATCAGCTTATCCTCGGATAACAGGGAGATCGCCTTAATACGCCGAAGCGTAGAAGTATCGGGAATTTTTATTTTGGTCAAATCCATGAACCTGCCAGAACTATTACCGGATAATATCATGGTATGTGTCGACGTTTTCAACTCAGTCCCGGCGATTTTTTCTATCCGGGAAAATAGATTAAGGCGGCGCACTCTTTAAAACTTGGCAAAATCAATAGCGTCAAATTCGCTATGTCTTTGATTATGGTGACGACAAAATGATTGGGTTATTTGCCCAGGATGATTATCAGGAGCTTAACGATATTCAATAATGATTTGATTACAGAATTATAATATGTGCAATTACGGACTTGAACTCCGTATTTGCACATATTATGATACCAGAATGATCCCCCGGCACCTCTCGCAGGAATTATTACGCCAGCTCGGCGAATACCCAATCGTGACAGTATTGGGGCCAAGGCAGGCCGGTAAGACCACTCTAACCCGTGCGCTGTTGAAAGATTATCAATATGTCAGTCTGGAAACGCCTGATATTCTGGACTTTGCTTTCGAGGATCCCCGGGCTTTTCTGACTCGATACTCTAACAAAATTATTTTTGACGAGATTCAACGAGCCCCTCATCTGATTAACTATCTGCAGGGTATCGTCGACGAGTCGAATCGTGCGGGGCAATTCGTACTTACCGGCTCTCATCAATTAGAACTTCGGGCTGCTATTACTCAATCCCTGGCTGGTAGAACGGGCATTCTCAATTTGTTACCTTTTTCGATTAGCGAATTACAGGATGTTGATATTACTTTTGACAGCTTTGAAGAGTACATATTCACGGGTTTCCTTCCTCGTATCTTTGACCAGAATCAAAGACCTAATGTTGCTTATTCCAATTATTTTCAGACGTATGTCGAAAGGGATGTTCGTCAAATAATTCGATTGAAAGATGCGACGCTGTTCAACAAATTTATACGTCTACTAGCAGGCCGGACTGGACAGATTATAAACTACCAGTCTCTTTCATCGGATGTTGGCGTCGATGCCAAGACCATCAAGGAATGGTTGTCCATTCTAGAAGCATCATTCGTCGTGTTTAAACTCACGCCGTATTTTGAGAATTTCGGCAAGCGGGTGATTAAATCACCGAAATATTATTTTACCGACACAGGGCTATTAACCTATTTGCTTGGTATCGAAAAACCAGAACAGGTTTGCCGGGATCCACTGGTTGGTCAGTTATTCGAGAACCTGGTGGTTCTGGAAGCATTAAAGGCACGATATAACCAGGGTCGACCGCCCAATTTGTATTTTTACCGCGATAGCCACGGAAATGAAATCGACCTCCTGTGTGCATTTGGAAGAGAGTTGATCGGTATCGAAGTAAAATCCGCCTCAACATTCCATCATAGTTATAAGAAAATGCTTTTACAGTTTTCTAAAAAGCAGCATGCACTTAAGAAGAGTTATGTTGTTTATAGCGGCGAGGGAATGGTATTTAGTGATGGGATTGAGGTGGTGAATTTTAAGGACCTGTCGGCGGTAGTTGATTTTGGCCAGCTGTGAAGCCTTATCACTATTACCGATTTTTCTGGCTATACATCAAATAGTAAATCAACTGCGGGTCATTTTATTAATTTGACTAACAGTGAAATTAAACAGTACCGCACCCAGTAGGCCAACCAACAGGCCAAGTGCAGCAACGCCTGCATAGGCAACCAGGCTGATCTCAGCACCCACTGGGCTCAGCGCCAGCCCTGTGGTCGGAGCGATCATCCCCATGAGGCCAAGCATCAGGATATTACTGATCCGGGACTCAGATGGTATGAAGCTCCGCCGATAAGTCTCGACTACAAAAACCATGATTGCTACCGCCCAGGCGGGAATAGTAAACAGGTAAAAAAAAGACAGGGCAGACGTCACCTGTGAGAACGCATCAATACTCCACAAAACG
>JAOUJX010000512.1 GCA_029882955.1 Gammaproteobacteria bacterium | reverse complement strand
ATTGCTTGTCGATGTCTCACAAACCGGTCTCGCCAGCGGCCTGGAAATGAAAAAATTCAAGCCCAGTGCCGAGGAAAAGAAAGGATTTTATGCCGAGCTACCCATTGCCCTCGAAGTTTCCGGGTCTTACCATCAACTCGCCACTTTTATTAGCGGAATTGCAGCACTACCCCGAATCGTTACTATCAGCGACATGAAGCTGGAACCGGCCACCAAAGATTCTAAAAACGAAGGTAACACCTCTGGTAGACTAAAAATGTCAGCAACTGCAAAGACCTATCGTTATCTCCCGGAGGATGACCAATGATAGGGCTAAATCGATATATTCGACTATCAATCATTGTCGCTGCACCAGTAGTGCTAGCTGGTTGTGGCGAAGGACTTGGCGATTTACAACAGTATGTTCAGCAAATTAGAAGCCAGCCACCAGGGCGGATCGAACCAATTCCTGAATTCCAACCTTACCAGAATTTCGAATACACCTCGCACGACCTGCGCGATCCATTCAAACTGGTAGATTTTCGCCGCCCCGAAGAGAACCCTGAGGAAATCGAGCTCGCCTCCAGCAGTCTCCGTCCCGACATCGATAGAGTCAAGGAACCATTGGAAGACTTCCCTCTGGATACTTTACGGCTCAAAGGCTCAGTCACCAAAGACGGCATTAAATGGGGGCTGATTTTCGCTCCGGACAATACTGTTCATCGTGTCCTCGAAGGTAATTATATGGGGCAAAATCATGGTCGCATTATTTCCGTTAGAGACGAGATAATAGAATTAACCGAAATTGTCCCGGATGGGCTAGGCAATTATATCGAACGCTCATCAGCCGTAGCGCTGATTGAATAGCGAGAGGGTTTACCTATGAATTTAATCAAACCAATAACTATGATAACTAGATTTTTCAAATACTCGCTGACCGGGCTTTGTCTGCTCAGTTTCGTACCCGGTAACGCCATTGCCAGAGAGCTGGTAGGCCTGGATTATTCCGTAATGACCGGGAACACGGTACAGTTGGTCTTTACTTTTAACGAGCCTGCGATCGAGCCACGTACCTTCACAATTGATGAACCAGCGCGTATCGCCCTCGATTTCGCAGACACCGAAAACAAATTGCAACAACGCAATTTTCAGGTCGGCATAGGTAACATTCAAAGCATTATTTCCGCGGCGTCAAAAAATCGCACGCGCGTAGTACTGAATTTAACGCAAAAAACAGACTATGTGGCTAGCGTCAGCGGCAACCAGATGACCCTGACCCTGGCGGGCTCTGCTAGAGAATCTGTCTCTGCTGCCGTTACCGCAACAGCCGAGGCCAGCACAGCTTCGATCACCACAACGTCGCCCGGCATAGCCAAAGGCATCACCAATATAGATTTCAAACGCGGCACCAATGGCGAAGGCCGAATTATCGTCGATTTAACCAGCACCTCAATCAGCACAGATGTGTGGCGCGAACACAATGTAGTTTATGTTGAGTTTATCGGAGCAGAGCTACCGGAAGAACTACAACGCCGTATGGATGTCGGTGATTTCGCAACACCTATCAGCCACATCGATACCATCCAGGACGGCTCGAATATACGCATGTCCATCGCATCAAACGGCGCTGATTTTGATCACCTGGCTTACCAGACGGACCGTATTTATACCATCGAGGTTGCGCCTATCACCAAGGAGGAAGAAGAAAAGCGCAAGAAAACCAAATTCGGCTACACCGGTGAAAGGCTGTCACTCAACTTTCAGGACATCGAAGTCCGCTCTGTACTCCAGCTACTGGCCGACTTTACCGGTTTAAACCTGGTCGTCAGCGACTCGGTAGAAGGTAATCTTACTTTGCGCCTAAAGAATGTGCCATGGGATCAGGCTATGGACATTATTCTTAAAACCAAGGGCCTGGCTCAACGCCGAGCTGGTAATGTCATTCTGATTGCGCCCACTGACGAAATTGCTGCACGGGAAAAGCTCGAACTTGAATCGCGTAAACAGGTTGAAGAACTGGAAAGGCTACGAACCGAGTTTATTAGAGTTAACTACGCAAAAGCCCAGGATATGGCTGATTTACTCAAGCAGGAAGACAACTCAATTCTGTCGACTCGCGGAGCCGTCAGCGTCGATGAACGCACAAATACCCTGCTCATCAAAGACACCAACGTGAGCCTGGTCAATGTTCGTCAGTTGCTGGCTGAGTTAGACGTCCCGATCCGACAGGTCTTGATCGAATCCCGAGTTGTCATCGCAAAC
>JAOUJX010000510.1 GCA_029882955.1 Gammaproteobacteria bacterium | reverse complement strand
TTTTCAAACCACCATTTAATTCGGTATTTCCACATAGATGAGATTATAGGGGGTATTGATAATGGGAGGGCGTGAAGGATGGCACAATTCCTTGCATCCGCTAGTTAAACTCGCGAAAAATCTTCCCCCAATACCGAATCAAGCAGCCTAATCAGACTATCCGCATTCTCCCGGCTAAAACACATGGGTGGTTTTATTTTCAATACATTATGAAAGGGCCCATCGGTACTGATCAAAACGCCGCCCTGCTTCATGCGCTCGGCAATATAGCTGGCCTGTACCGCTGCGGGCGTGAGTAAGTTGTGGTCGGTGACCAGTTCGACTCCAATAAATAGTCCCAGACCGCGAACATCACCGATAATTGAATATTTTGACTGCAGCTTTTTAAGCTCCTCCAGTAGGGCATTACCGACTTTAAGCGCGTTGCTCTGTAACTGCTCGTCTTCGATGACATCGAGTACCGCAAGACCAATGGCGCAGGATACCGGGTTACCGCCAAAGGTATTAAAGTATTCCATGCCATTATTGAAACTGTTGGCGATGTCTCGTGTGGTAATTACTGCTGCGAGTGGATGACCATTGCCGATAGGTTTTCCCAGGGTGACGATATCGGGAACTACGTTCTGTGTCTGAAATCCCCAGAACTGCGTACCGACTCGACCGAAGCCGACCTGGACTTCGTCTGCAATACAAACCGTGCCTGCTTCGCGGGCATGCAGGTAAGCGGCGGCGAGGTAACCATCGGGCAGTACTACCTGTCCTCCGCAGCCCGATATGGATTCGCATATGAATGCCGCCGTTTGGTGTTTCAGGCACTCTTTAACGCTTGCTACATAGCTGTCTAGATCGGCCGGGTCACGATAACTATCCGGTAATCTTGCCTTGTGTACGTTCGCGGGTCGCCCGCTGCCACCCCTGCCGTCATGCTTGTAGGGGCTGATATCGATTAACGAACCGAGATTGCCGTGATAGGCGTGATCGACAGTGACTATATCCTGTCGAGCGGTATGTTGTTTTGCCAGTCGCAACGCGAGGTCGTTAGCTTCGCTGCCGCTATTAACCAGATAACAAACCGACAGAGGGTCAGGGAACTTCTCCAGTAAGCGTTCGCAATAGTCGGTAATCGATGCATAAAGATAACGCGTATTGGTGCTAAGTAATCGAGCCTGACGAGCACCAGCCTCTACCACCCTGGGATGGCAATGTCCGACATGCGGGACATTATTTACCGCATCTAGATATTGTCGACCTGTTGAGTCATACAGGTATTGCATACTGCCGCGCAGGGTATGGATTGGGATTCGGTGCGACAGGCTTAGCGACGGGTTCAGATTGCGTTTTCGCGATTCAAGGACCGAAGCGGCTGTTGTTTCGGGGCTTTCCGGCAGGATTGGCGGGATGCCCAGAATAAGATTCGGGTCGGGGCACAGGCTCAGCCAGGTCTCACGGTAATTATGCGAACCCGCACCAAAAAAATTATCGGTTTCGTCGAGCATGTCGAGGGTAATTTGGAAATGGAGATGCGGTGGCCAACGGCCATTTTCCCCGGCATTACCGAGCAGGGCAATTTGTTCCCCGGCATCAACCATATCTCCGGGTTTGAATTTTATCGAAGCAGGGGAGAGATGCCCGTAGAGCGTGTAAAAAACCAGATCCGTTTTCGGGATTTCGTGCTCAAGAATGATGCAACCACCGTAATCGAAAGCCTGAGCATGATCTGCGCTGGAAAACACTTTGCCGTCTAGCGGAGCATAGACGGCACTACCCGCCGCCATAAAAATATCGATGCCAAGATGCATGGTGCGTTGCTGCCCATCGCTATCGACGAAAGCATCGCTGTCGTAGAGTAGACGGTACTCGCCATAACCACCAACACCGGCTATACAATCTGCGTCTTCAATAGCCCGGGTGAGGGTTTTTGTCATTCTTTCGGTATCGCTGCTTTCCTTCGGGTTACCGAAATAAGGGCTCGCGACCCCCAGGTCGAGCCAAAGCAGGGGATCATTTTCAAAATCAATATCAACTACCGAACGAAAGTTCCGGCTTTGTTCCTGCAGCCACTGTATGACGGCAGGCTGCCTGGGTACGGCCTCTAGTCCACAGGCCTGTCGAAAAACGTAATGCGCAAAACTGGCGGGTATGTTTCTGAGTTTTTGTAGCAATGCCCACGCGGGTTTTTCGCTGATACTGAGATACTGGTTATCAGGATCTAACGAGCGTTGATGGGCGCACACACAGACACTCATGCACAGGC
>JAOUJX010000511.1 GCA_029882955.1 Gammaproteobacteria bacterium | reverse complement strand
CTGCTGTTTGTGTCGCATCCGGCCGTGCGAATTGCGCCCACAGGGAAGGGCTCGCCGTCATAGCAACGATAAAACCCAAAACCAGCAATAATTTTCTTTTATTCATCATGGAACCGCATAAACCTCAATTCTATCCCCATCACCGCTGGTGACAATGGCCGTACCGCTATCCGAGACTAGCACATCCATCGGCACTCGCAAGAACCCTGCTTCAAGACCATACTCACCGTAAGAGCCCAGGAACGAACCATCAGCTGGATTAAAAATCAGGACTTTAGCGCCGAAGTTGTCCAGCACATGCAGTCTTCCAAAGGAATCTGTCTCCAGGGCCTGCAGACGGGTGAAAGGCGGCGCACCCGGAATTTCACATACGCCGGTCATCCAGCTGCAATTCTCGCCAGGCGTGCCGTCAAATGTAATGCTTCTCAACCATTTGCCGTCGAGATCGTAGACTTGTATACGATTATTCACCTGGTCCGCTACAAAGACTTCCATATTCGCGACGATCTCGGTATCAGTCGGAAAATGGAGCGCCCCCCGAGCGCTTGACTTACCAATAACCCTGAGCTGGTTATAAGCGGAGTCAAATACCTGGACACTGTTGCTGAGGCTATCGGTGACATAGATATTCCCCAGGGAATCCAAAGTGATTGCTGTCGGCATCTTTACCAGACCTTCAGCAAAAACAGTTACCAGGTCGCCATTTGCCGGGTCGTAGACCTCAATGTTATCTCGCCCATTGTTGCCGACCAGAATATACCCCCGAGAATCTACCGCCACACCGAGAGGTTTGTTGAGGCCTTTGATTTCGGCCTTCAACACCAGGCTGGCATCGTAAATAAACAGAGAACCTATCTTTGGATCAGTGATGTAGTAATCGCCAGTGAAATAAGGTGCATCCGCGATGCGGGCTAGAAATTTCGGTGTATTTTCCAGTAGAAGCGCTGTGGGTGGCGGTTCTTCGCCGCCGCAATAAAAGTATTCATTGATAAATGACAGCAACTGTCCGAAGTGCTTTAAAAAATACCGGGTTCGTTGCCCCTCGTAATCTAGTCCCGCCAGCGTGTTTTCATAAAACAGGCACCAGTCAACCGCTTCCCAATAAGTCTCGAGGTAATTGGTGCTGAAAATTACGAGGTCCGCGAGATCGACGACCTGGTCATTACTCAGATCGCTTTTATCGGCTGACTGGAGAATCGATTCGGTAGACAGGGATTGTAGGTCGGCAGTCTGGCAATTATAAGAAAGCGCAATGTAGTTCAGTAATTCAAGGTAGCGCTCAATCCTGTCCGATGTGAGCCTGCGAAAATTTTTTTCGTTCTGGATACTCGACCGATAGAATTGACACCAGTTAACCGTTTCCCAGTCCTGATCGAGATACTGGTAGCTGAAAATTTCGAGGTCAAGACTATCGACCGAGTTATCGTGGTTCAGGTCGCTACGATCAAACGGACCAGCTCCGGCCAGCTGCATCCAAGCCAGCAAAAGCAGTAAAAAAATGCCTGTTATAGCCTGCACAACCAGCCCGTTCGCGAAGTGGATTATTCGCGCACCATGGTGAGGCCCAGTATTACAACCCTGCTTTTGTAGGTGTTGGCTCATAATAAATTTATCCAACTGCTATTGATTAAAATCGACAGTCAAACACCCTCTCCCTGGTATCCTGCCTTTATAAATCTAACCTGAATTTTACATGAAATTTTCATTTCAACATTGAGTTCAGTCACAAAAACCGCTTACACTTGACCTGAATCAATATTTTCCAGCGATATTTTCGTAGCTTAGACGCAGGTAATACTCAGGGGCTAAATAATAAAATGTATCGAATCTACTTTCACACTAGTTACCAACCATGTCTTAATCCCGGTTAGAGAGCGAAAATTGGGAAAATGGCAGTACGGTTCAATATCAGAAACTCGATTAACAGCAATACTCCGTATTCCTGTTTTACTCGTACTGTTACATTCCAGCGCATATGCAGCAACTATCGATACCAAAGATTTTCAGCAGTTAATTATGCAAGCTGAGACTATCCCGCTTCTACTTGAGGAAAAGGTACTGACTAAACATCAGATTCCTAATCCACACTGGCATAAAGATGCCTGCCTGGCATGCCATGTCGGCGAACCCGATGAAAAAGAATCGACATTAAAGGTCGAGTCAGACGGTAGCTGTTTTTTCTGTCATAGCGAAGCAGAGCACGCGTCTATTCACCCGGTCAACCTGTCCCCGGGAAAAGAAATGCTGTCACACA
>JAOUJX010000509.1 GCA_029882955.1 Gammaproteobacteria bacterium | reverse complement strand
TACAGCCTTCGGTAAGCTGCTGTTTGGTTTCTTCGTTGGTATAAACCTGGTGCAGTTGCCAGACCGGGCATTTTTCGGGGTCACCCGGGTCAGTGCGGCGCACGCGCGCCGGATCAGTCGGCATGGTTTTTATTTTCCTTTCGACTTCCTGCGGAGGTTCACGTAGGGCAATGGTATTACCGTAAGATTTAGACATCTTTTGACCATCAATGCCGGGCATTTTCGACGATACCGTTAACAGTGATTGCGGCTCGGGCAATATGATTCGGCCACCGCCTTCAAGATAACCCACCAGCCTTTCACGGTCACTCAAACTGATATTTTGCTGCGAATCGAGTAACGCCTTACCGATGGGCAGGGCTTCGGTATCACCCTGTTCCTGATAACGCTTACGCACGTCTTTATAGAGCTTGGCATTCTTCTTACCCATTTTCTTGATCGCAGCTTCTGCCCTTTTTTCGAAGTCGACTTCCTTACCATATAAATGGTTGAATCGGCGCGCGACTTCGCGAGTCAGTTCGACATGTGCCACCTGGTCTTCGCCGACTGGCACAAATCCGGCCTTATACATCAAGATATCGGCGCTTTGCAGTAACGGGTAACCGAGGAACCCGTAGGTAGCAAGATCCCTGTCACTTAACTTATCCTGCTGATCTTTATAACTGGGCACACGTTCGAGCCAGCCCAATGGCGTAATCATCGACAGCAGCGTATGTAACTCGGCATGCTCGGGTACACGCGACTGGATGAATATCGTTGAATTACCGGGGTTCACGCCCGTTGCCAACCAGTCGATGACCATATCACGCGAGCTTTCGGCAATAATCGAAGGGTTTTCGTAATGCGTGGTCAATGCGTGCCAGTCGGCCACGAAGTAGAAGCACTCGTAACTATGCTGTAGCTCGATCCAGTTTTTCAGTACGCCGTGATAATGACCTAGATGTAACAACCCTGTAGGGCGCATTCCGGAGAGTACGCGGTTGTTTTGGCTAATTGTGGTGTTCAATCAATGGTTTCCAGAGGAAGAATCTATGAGGCCGAATTATACTGCATCGAGCCCAGTGACGTCGATACATAGCCTTGTCCAATATGGATAAAAGCTTATGATTCCAGAAAATCAACCTCGCCCTTACCACGACGAATGATTTCGGCCTCACCATCGATCAGGCTAATCACTGTCGTTGGTTCGATGCCACAAAATCCGCCATCAATCACCAGGTCAACCTCGTGCTCGAATCTTTGCCGGATTTCATAAGCATCATCCATGGCTTCAATCCCACCAGGTGGAATCAACGTACTGCTCATGATCGGTTGCCCCAGCTCCTGTAACATATTCCGCACAATATTATTATCGGGTACCCGCACACCAATGGTTTTACGCTTCGGGTTCATCAAACGCCTTGGCACTACCGAAGTAGCTTTTAGCAAAAAGGTATAAGGCCCCGGTGTCAGCGTCTTCATTAAACGGTAATCGGAGTTTGTGACCTTGGCATAGGTGCCTATTTCCGAGAGATCGCTACAAACCAGCGTAAAATGATGATCTTTGTCGGTTTTTCGAATGCGTTGAATACGCTCCATCGCCGTCTTGTCGCCGATATGACAACCAAACGCATAACTGGAGTCAGTCGGGTAAATGACAAGTCCACCGCCATCGATAATAGAAACGGCCTGCTGGATTAGTCGTTTTTGTGGATTATCGGGGTGGATTTCGAAAAATTGTGCCATGGGTAAAACTAAATTAAAGCTGAATTAATGCCTGCTGGATAAATAAAAAACAACGCGCTAAAAGTGAGGTGAATGATGCAGGAATTCTTGCATGAATACGAGCATTTAAGGTGATGGATTAAAGATTAGTATCCTCTTATAATTATTGAATAATTTTCGGGTACGAGCTTCGTGAGTTTTCAATATGAACAGCAGCAAATTATTTTTCCTCCTCATGCTTCCAGTCGTCCTGTCTGCCTGCGCTACCCTCAGTCAAACCGACTGCGAAACTGCTAACTGGCAAGAAACAGGTCTCAGGGACGGGTATAACGGCCGAGATACCAACTACATCCAAAAGCATGCCCAAACCTGCGCTGAATACGGCATAAAACCGGATATGGAGCAGTACCAGTCGGGTTATAATGCCGGATTAGCCAGGTTCTGCACCGCCAACAAGGGGTATTGGCTGGGGGAAACAGGCCAGGCATTCAAAGACGTCTGCCCGGATAATTTAAACGCTGACTATCTCAAGGGTTACGAAGAAGGCTACCGG
>JAOUJX010000150.1 GCA_029882955.1 Gammaproteobacteria bacterium | reverse complement strand
TTCGAAATGGATTAAGCCCATTACAACGCCCATTGGGGAATCAGCTAACTCAAGGCATGTAGTGCCTATTCGGTCACCATTGAGGTTTACCGAGTATTTATTACTCATGGATATTACCCATAACGCTTAGTAGACGTCAAAACGACGTGTTATAACACGTCAATTTGACGTATAATCCCACCAGAGACAGTATAACCCTCTGATTTATAACGACGTGGCTGTAAATATACGTCGATTTGATGGAATATTACTTTAACTTTCAAGGATGATCTTCCCATGACACAAACTCCCGGTTTATTAGAAGTCGTACGAAATAAGATTCGTGTGAAACACTACAGTATTCGCACTGAAAAAACCTACATTCACTGGATCAAATCATATCTACATTTTCATTCTATGCAACACCCGAGGGATTTGGGCGTTGAACATATAGAAAATTACCTGACTCATCTAGCCGTGAACCGTAATGTTAGCGCTTCAACACAAAATCTGGCTTTTAGTGCTTTATTATTTCTCTATAAGCAAGTCCTGGAAATTGAACTTCCTAAACTAGAAGGCGTTACTCGTGCGAAACCGTCAACTCGTGTACCTGTCGTTTTTACTGTTGACGAGGCATCGCAAGTCATCCGGAATCTTCAGCCGCCTTTCTTACTCATGGCTAAATTACAATACGGGTCTGGCTTGCGTTTAATGGAATGTGTTCGATTGCGGGTTAAGGATGTCGATTTTGATTACAAGACGATAACAGTGCGCGATGGCAAAGGCAGGAAGGATAGAGTCACGCTTTTACCCGACCAGGTAGTAGCTGACCTCAGGTTCCAGCTAGATAAAACCCGGGAACTTTTTAATTTTGATCTGGAGGCTGGATTTGGTACTGTATATTTACCTTTCGCACTGGAAAGAAAATACCCCAGCGCTAATCAGGAATGGGCCTGGCAATATGTTTTTCCGGCAAAAAGTCGTTCGATCGATCCGAGGTCGGGCATTGAAAGGCGTCATCATTTAGGTGAACAACTATTACAACGCGCCATTAAACAGTCGATTAAAAAAACGGGTATTGCCAAACAGGCTAGCACACATACCTTTCGACATTCTTTTGCCACTCATTTATTACAGGCAGGTTACGATATTAGAACAGTCCAGGAGCTGATGGGCCATAAAGATATTCGTACCACCCAGATCTACACACATGTGCTCGAACGCGGTGGCAATGCTGTCAGGAGCCCTTTAGACAACAACATGGGGCTGTTCGGAACAAAACCCTCTGAGTAATATCCGTTGGCATCATTGCTTTGACCCCCTTACCCTTACCGTCTCATTAACCCGTCCCTGTCCCAGGGACTCAAACACATCGTCATCGAGCGATCTAATAGTTGATTCCAGCAGGCCTTCGCAATACTTTCTACCGGCAATTTCAACGACTCTGGTTAGCCTTCTATTTTTTATTCGCCCCTAAAACGTAAAGCATTTCTAACCCCAGCGTAGCGCCTGCCAGTGCGGTAATTTCGGCATGGTCATACGAAGGGGCGACTTCTACCAGATCCATGCCAACCAGGTTCAGACCGACCAAACCGCGAATTATTTTAAGTGCTCGATCCGAGCTTAAACCACCGATGACAGGGGTGCCGGTGCCCGGTGCATAGGCCGGGTCGAGGCAATCGATATCGAAGGTCAGGTAGCAGGGCAGGTCGCCGACACGTCGTTTGATTCGTGACACGATTTCATCAGCGCTCAGGTCATTCGCTTCGGCAGCGTTGATGACTTCGAACTCGTGCTTGCTTTTAGTGTACTCGGTGCGAATACCGACCTGAATACTATGTTCGGCGTCAATCAGGCCTTCGCGCGGCGCGTGATAAAACATGCTGCCGTGGTTGTAGACTGAGTCCTGTTCCGGGTAGGTGTCGGTATGCGCATCAAAATGAATCATCGCGAGCTTTCCATGGGCTCTTTGGTGAGCGCGCATCAGAGGTAGCGTGACAAAGTGGTCTCCACCGAAACTCAGCGTGGTTTTACCTGCGGATAATAGCGGGTCATAGTGCTGGTTGATGCCTTCACAGAAGGCTTCGTGATTACCCGCCGGGAATTCGAGGTCACCGTAATCGGCTATGCGAATTTTATCCGAAACATTAAAATTCCACGGAAACCGTTTTTCTTCCCAGCGCAGGTTGGCGCTGGCCTGGCGAATCGCGGCCGGGCCACTACGTGTGCCTGATCGACCGGTGGTTGCCAGGTCGTAAGGCAGCCCAATAACGAATACGTCGGCTTCGTCTAAATTGCGAGACAAAGGCGCACCCAGATAGCCGAAGATGTTCGAATGCATGGAAAAGCTATTGCTGAAGTGATTATTACCCATGGTTGTATTTCCTCTGATTACAGGTACCAGTCATATTCCCTGGCGCTGATGTATTGTTCGAAGGCAAATGTTTCTGATTCTCGGTGCTGGCAATAAAGCTCGATAAAATCGCGCCCCAGTAGTTTGGTGAAGGCTTCACTGTCGATAGTGGCGCTTAGCGCCGAGTTCAGGTTCAAAGGAAGATTCTGGTCTCGACCCTTAACAGATTCCTCACAGGCTTTACCGGGATCCAGTTTATGCTCCATGCCGTGGAGCATGCTGGCAAGGGTAATGGCCATTGCCAGATAGGGGTTGGCGTCGGCTCCAGGCACACGATTTTCGACCCGCCAGGCATTATCTTTTGCTAGCGGAATACGAAATGCTACCGTGCGGTTTTCATTACCCCAGGTCAGACCGACCGGTGCGCAATTTGTGCCACTGACGTAGCGACGGTAGGAGTTAATATTAGGAGCCCAGAAAGACATGGCTGCCGGCATGCAGTCGATCAGCCCTCCGATTGCCTGCATGAGTCGCGGATGTGGTTGGTCGCCTGCGGCAAAAATATTCTGCCCTTTTTTGTCTATCACACTGATGTGCATGTGTAATCCGTTTCCCGGTTGTTCCAACATGGGTTTGGCAATAAAACTCGCCATCATGCCGTGTTTTTTAGCAATTTCTATAACCACGCGTTTGAACAGACAGGTTTCATCGGCTGCGCGTAAAACGTCGCTATGATGATTGAAATTGATTTCGAATTGACCGGCCCCCATTTCTGCCGAGATCGCCCCGGTTTCGATGTTCTGTAATTTACAGGCGGCGGTGATATCATCGATCACTTCTTCGAAATCGGAAATTCGGGTACTGGAAAGTACGGTTGCGGTATCGTTCTGTCCGGTTTTTGGGTTTTTTACCGTTTTGACCAGATTGTTTTCATCGCGGTTTTTATCGAAAAGATAAAATTCCAGTTCGAAGGCGACCGTTGGGCGCCACTGGTTTTTTTCAAAGTTGGCTAAGACCCGGGAAAGGACATTACGAGGCTCGAAAAATACGGGTTGACCTTCGTTGACAGAGGTGGAAAGGACCTGTAGGCGAGGCTTGTTACCCCAGGTGTTGACTGCCAGACTATCGCCGATGAGATTAAAGTGAGCATCAGGATCACCGTCACTGGAACCGTAGTAGATATGGTCGAGTGATTCGCCACGCGGCCCAAGGACAAACATGCTCATAGGAAAGGCTAATCCGTCCTGGCTGAAAGATTTTATTTTATCGACCGGGTAGCGCTTGCCAAAAAAATGACCGCATATGTCGATGCATAATACTTCGAGTTCTTCTATTTCCGGGTGTTGCTTTAATAGAGTTTCTGCTTTTTCTAGCGTTGGATTACTCGTTTTCTGATTCATTTCCCTGTTCCCGGATTTCTGCTGTTATTTGGCTGGATTGGTTCAGTTGTTGCTATGAAAATAGTCATGTATGCCTTCTATTGAATTTATCGAAGCGATGCCATCGCGAATATCTGCTTCGATGGCCTGTTTCAAAGCCTTGGCGTCTTTCTGTTTGAGTGCCGCGATCGCTTCCTGATGCCGATCGACCAGGTAAGCCTTTTCCAGTTTGCTTATTGCGATTCTTGAAAAAGGCCCTAGCTGCAACCACAAACTCTCGATTAACGGCACTGAAACCTGGGCTGGATTGGTCCGATACAGGCTGCGATGAAAGTCCTGATTTATGAGGCTGATTTCCTCAATATTACCAACTACAATCGCAGCATCGATTTGTTTGTCGAGCAGTTCCAGTCTGTCGATGTCTCTTTCCTTGATATAAGGTAGCGCTTTTGCTGCGGCGTGTGTTTCAAGCAATATCCGCAAGTCGCATAATTCGTTGAATTTCGCTGCGGTCATAGCGGGGACAATGACGCGCCGGTTATCCTTAACTTCAACCGCACCCTCGCAGGCGAGTCGGTGTAAAGCTTCTCGAATCGGCATGGGGCTGACATCCAGCTCTCCGGCCAGGCCGCGAATAGTCAGTGCCTTACCGGGTTCAATCCTGCCGCAAAGCAGGTTGTTGCGTAAGAGCTGATAAACCCACTGATGGGTTTTCAGATCAGGGGATTTTTCCAGCATGCGTAATTCCAGTTTAGCCGTTCTGGATGATTTCATAGATACTCGGTTACCTTTATAATGCCTTACAGCCATTACCGCGGACCATCATTATTAGCCCTGCCGTTAAGCGGCTTGATCTTATCGGAACATTGTGATCACATTGCTCGCGTCATGCAAGACTTGAGTGCGACTAGTTCTTCAGCAGCAGATAAATTAAACCAGGTAGTAGAAAATTGAAAATCGGCATACTCGAAACAGGATTATTGAATGAAAAGCTCCAGGATCAATACGAACCCTATCCTGTGATGTTTGCGACATTGCTGGACCGAGCCGAAAAAGACCTGAGTTATCAGAGTTACAGTGTTATTCGTGGAGAAATGCCGGACTCAGTTAAGGATTGCGATGGCTGGTTAATTACCGGTTCGCGCCATGCTGTTTATGAAAACCTGCCCTGGATGCTCGACCTGCAGGATTTCATACGCGGGATAGATGCAGCCAGGGTGCCGCTGGTTGGCATTTGTTTTGGCCATCAGATAGTTGCTCAGGCGCTCGGAGGGGAAGTCGTAGAATCGGATAAAGGCTGGGGAATTGGCGTGCAATCCTACCAGATAGACGTTGTTCAACCATGGATGCCGCGAGCCGCCAAAGAGGTTCGCATCTATGCGTTTCATCAGGATCAGGTGGTCCGATTGCCGCCGCAGGCGCAGGTATACTTGAGTTCCGCATTTTGCCCCTATGCCGGGCTAAGCTACGGCGACTCGATCATTACTATGCAGGCGCACCCGGAGTTTGAAGAAGAGTACGAAGTAACGCTGCTGGAATTGTATGGCGGAAATATTGTGCCCGAAGCAGAGGCCGAAGCGGCGCTGGACTGGATGCGAAGCACCGGTCAAAAAGCAGATACCCAAATGTTGGCCGAATGGATCGCTGAATTTTTTCAGCGCTCGGGTCAAACGTAAGGAATAAGAGACGCCGACTCTCGCTATTAGTTAGTTGCAAAATAAAACCAATAACTTGATGGACGGGTCCTAATCCTATACTGTTATATTTAATCTCGTTGCTGGCTACCGATACAGGATATCGCAATGAATAGTTTAATTTTTCTGGGTGCCATACTGGCTCTGATATACGCCATAGCGAGGCATAGCCTGGCATTTAAAACCGTTACTGTGGTCACCGCTGTGTTTCTTGCGGTATTTACTCTGGCGGGTGGCTTTAGTTTCTTTTGGGGGCTACTAGTATGGATTCTATTCCTTGTCCCGACCATCTTTCTGGGGCTACCTGAGATACGGTTACAATTTCTTTCCCGGCCTCTTTTAAAGCGTATTAAAGCCGTACTGCCACCCATGTCGGACACCGAGCGCGATGCTATTCAGGCGGGTTCGATCTGGTGGGAGGCAGAACTATTTCGTGGCGCTCCCGACTGGGGAGTGTTGCAGGACTATGAAAAGCCTCAGCTCAGTGAAGAAGAACAGGCTTTCATCGATGGGCCTGTAGACGAACTATGCCAGATGATCGATGACTGGGACATAACTCATAACCGAATGGATTTGCCGGAATCGATGTGGGCCTACCTGAAGAAAAACGGCTTCTTCGGTATGATTATCCCCAAACGATACGGTGGGCTCGAATTTACCGCCCTCGGGCATTCTGCTGTTGTCACTAAAATTTCGGCGCGCAGTATTTCTGCCGGGGTGACGGTGATGGTGCCGAATTCTTTAGGTCCGGCGGAGTTGTTGTTGCATTACGGTACCAAAGCTCAGAAAGATTATTACCTGCCACGCCTGGCTGATGGGCGCGAAATTCCCTGTTTCGCCCTGACCGGCCCAACAGCCGGCTCCGATGCGGGCTCGATTCCCGATACCGGAATCGTCTGCAAAGGCAAGTACGAAGGTAAGGAGGTGACCGGACTTCGACTAAACTGGGAGAAACGCTATATCACCCTGGGGCCGGTCGCAACGGTGCTGGGTTTGGCATTCAAGGCCTTTGACCCGGATGGGCTGCTCGGTGAGGAAGTCGAGCTCGGCATCACCTGTGCCCTGATACCGATAGATACCCCTGGCATAACAATTGGTAATCGACATTTTCCACTCAACTCGGCTTTCATGAATGGGCCAAACAGTGGTAAGGATGTTTTCATTCCGATGGAATATATTATTGGCGGCGAAGCCAACCTTGGCAAAGGCTGGCGTATGCTGGTGGAATCTTTATCCGTCGGTCGTGGGATATCGCTGCCTGCCGTAGGTGCGGCAGCAGGCAAGTCCTGTGCGCGAACCACCGGTGCATACGCTCGAATTCGACATCAGTTCAATACGTCGATTGGTAAATTTGAAGGTGTTGAAGAAGCATTGGCGCGAATCGGTGGTCTGACTTATATGATGGATGCCGGACGATTGTTGACACTTTCGGCGCTCGACAACGGAGAGAAACCTTCGGTAGTAACCGCTATATTAAAATACTACAACACCGAGCATATGCGCCAGGTCATCAATGATGCGATGGATGTACACGGCGGTAAGGGAATATGCCTGGGCCCCGGTAATTACCTGGGGCGTGCCTATCAATCGATACCGGTTGGTATCACAGTCGAAGGGGCGAATATTTTAACCCGCAGCATGATCATATTCGGGCAGGGATCGATTCGTTGTCACCCATTTCTGGTAAAGGAGATGGAAAGCGCCACCATGATCGATAAAGCGGTTGCGGAAAAGGCCTTTGATCGTGCTCTTAGAGGGCATATGGTGTATTTCACTACTAATCTCTGCCGGGCTTTTATCTTTGGGTTGAGCGGTGGTCATTTTGCACCGTCGCCGGTCCCCGGTCGCCTGGCGAATTACTATCAACGCCTGGGACAAATGAGTGCTGTATTTGCAGTGACTTCTGATCTTGCGTTGATGATTCTGGGCGGCGCATTTAAGCGCAAGGAAATGCTTTCGGGGCGTTTTGCCGATGCCCTCAGTTACATGTTTTATGCTTCGGCAGTATTGAAAAAATTTGACGATGACGGGCGTCCCAGAACTGATATGCCGTTAGTTGAATGGGCCGTTAAATATTGCCTCTATGAAATACAGGAAGCTCTCGATGAGGTTCTACGCAATTTTCCAGTTAAATGGCTCGGTGTGCTGGTGCGTTGGATTGTATTCCCACTGGGCACAAGTTTGCGTCAACCGAATAATTCGCTTAGCCATCGCGTTGCCGCATTGATGATAAAACCCGGAGAGGCGCGCGACAGGCTTACCGAAGGGCTGTATATTAGCGATGATCCTGATGATGTCACCGGTTGTCTGGAAGATGCTCTCAGTAAATGCCTATCCTCTGAGCCGATTGAACGGCGATTACGAGCCGAGGGTCAGGTAAAGTCAGATTTACAGAGCGACCAGCAATGGTTGGATTCTCTTCTTGCCGAGGGCTATTTAACCAGCGAAGAAACTGGAATATTGAAGGCTGCGCAGACGGCTACCAGAAAGGTGATAATGGTCGATGATTTTACCCCGGAGCAAATGGGTAAGACCGTCAAGAAAAAAGCAAATACAACAGTAAAAAGTAAAGTTAAAAGGAACGGTAAAAAAAATAAATCAGCGGAAGATCGAAGCGAATAAGTAGTTCGAAAGTTGTCATGTGTTGATAAGCTGTCACCAGAGCTGAGGAGCGACAAATGGATAAAATATGGTTAAAAAGTTACCCATCAGGGGTGCCAGAGACAATCGATATCGATGCCTATCAGTCGGTTGCCGATGTATTTGAGCAGGCGGTAAAAAAGTATGGCAATCGTCCCTCGTTTAGCAATATGGGTACGACCATAAGCTATAACGAGCTCGATCAGTTAACGGCTCAACTGGCTGCCTATCTGCAAAACCTTCCCAATATGCGTAAGGGGGATCGTGTTGCGATTATGATGCCTAATGTTCTACAAAACCCTGTCGCTATATTTGCCACTCTTCGCGCCGGATTTACGGTTGTTAATACCAATCCTCTATACACGCCACGCGAACTGAAGCATCAGTTAACCGATTCCGGCGCTAAAGCCATTATCATCATGGAGAACTTCTGTCATACCCTGAAGGAAGTTATTGATGAAACACCGATACAGCATGTGGTGACTACTCAGATAGGGGATTTGCTGAAATTCCCAAAATCTCTCATAGTGAATCTGGTGGTCAAATATGTCAAAAAGATGGTGCCGGCATTTACTTTGAATCGGGCGGTTAAGTTCAAGAGGGCTTTAAGTTTAGGCGCAGGACAGGAATTTAACCGTGTGCAGACAACCCATGAAGATATCGCATTTTTGCAATATACCGGTGGTACTACCGGGGTCGCTAAAGGTGCGATGCTGACGCACCGGAATATGGTTGCCAATATGGAACAGGCTTCGGCCTGGATAAAAGATATAGTCAAAGAAGGCGAGGAAGTGATTATCACTGCGCTACCGCTCTATCATATTTTTTCGCTAACCGCTAACTGCCTCACTTTTATGAAAGTAGGGGCGCTCAATTATCTCATTACTAATCCCAGAGATATGCCCGGGTTTGTGAAGGAACTGAAGCAGGTGCCCTTTTCTGTTATTACGGGTGTTAATACATTGTTTGTCGGGCTGCTGAACACACCGGGATTTGATGAAATTGATTTTTCAAAATTGAAACTCACGCTGGGTGGGGGTATGG
>JAOUJX010000149.1 GCA_029882955.1 Gammaproteobacteria bacterium | reverse complement strand
ATTACAGGAGCTCGCTGAGTTAATCGAACAGCTGGATGCCAGAGAAAGTATTCCACAGATCGAAGTCGCTGCTGATGATGATCGCATCGTACTGGTATTTCGTCATCTGCAGGTTCTGTCTGAGACAGACCTGGAGAAGCTTTGCGTTTACGCACAACAATCAGGATTTTGTGTTCAGCTTCAACCCGGGGGGCCCGATTCAATTACGAATTTATACCCCCAGGAACAATCACTAAATTTAAAACCGGTCCCGGAAGAAGATATCCGCATTAATTTCAGCGCCATAGATTTCGTTCAGGTCAACCATGATATTAATCAGCAAATGGTAGCGCAGGCTTTGAAGCACCTGGATTTAAACAGGGAAGATCGTGTGCTCGACCTGTTCTGCGGTCTGGGTAATTTTACCCTGCCGATGGCACGCCGATGCACTTCGGTCACCGGTGTTGAAGGCGATCTGGCAATGGTGAAACGCGCTAAGGAAAATGCTCAGGCAAACCAGATCGAAAATACCGAATACTATGCCGCCGATTTGAGTCTGCTCGATATGGATCGACCCTGGATGAAGCGGACATTTGACAAAATTTTACTTGACCCACCACGCTCGGGAGCGATGGAACTCGTTGAAAATATTAAACGTTTTAAAGCCAGTATCATTGTTTATATTTCCTGCCAGCCGACCAGCCTGGTGCGTGATAGTAAAATTATCTGTGACAGCGGCTATGATATGACGCACCTGGGAGTGATGGATATGTTTCCGCAGACTGCACATGTCGAGTCGATGGCGGTATTTAAACGAAAGTGAGTTACTTTTTATGCCGGTTAATACTCACTCACTGTCACTACTCCGATGCAATTCCAGCGAATAGTTTAGATCTTCATCCAGCAGGATTTTCTGTATAGCTTGTACTACTTGCTGGGTTTTATCCTGCGGGCTGTCCCGGATCCAGACAACGAGTTTTGCTTCATTGGCAGCTAATGGCTGGGGCACAGGTTTTAGAATGTCTCGAATCTGATTCCAGTCTGAGATGCGGTCCCCCCTATTTTTGGCCAATGCTCCTTTAATAAAACGCGCCAGCGATTCGTCGATATCAGGGTATTCAGCTCGAATATCCGGCGCGCTCTGGTTAACCTGTTTTTGGAGCAATTCAGCCAGCGACGGCGCGGAAAAAGGCAGTCGGCCGGTAAGCATGCGAAAAGCAGTGACACCTAACGAATAAATGTCAGCCCGATTATCTACTGCTTCGCTATTAATGATTTCGGGCGCCAGATAAGAAGGGGTTCCTTCTATATTGACATCCTTATCCCGTGGCGGGCCAGCAACGCCAAAATCGGTCAATTTAATAATACCATTTTCGTCGAGGACGATATTTGAAGGCTTTATGTCTCGATGGACTATGCCCTCGCTGCCCAGGTTGTGTGCGTATTGCAGGGCACCAGCGAGCTGTAGCAATATGCTCCTGGTTTCGGGTAGACTAAAAGGACCTTTTTCCTTCTGAATTTGTGCCAGATTCTGTCCTGGCAGTTTTTCCATTACGATAAAATTTGTTGAATACTCCGAGATGACTTCATAAACGTTAACGATATTGGGATGACTCAGGCTGGCGATTATTCTGGCTTCCTGTTTAAAGCGTCTTACAAAATCCGGGTCGAAGGCAAGATGATATTTCAACATCTTAATGGCCACCTCCCTTTCTAACTCACTATCGTAAGCATTAAACACGGTTGCCATGCTGCCTTCGCCTAGCTTGCCCAGCAACTCATATTTACCGACTTTATTAATACCCCCGCTTTGCCCCATACGGCTGGTCATCAGGTTTGACATCACCTCGGCAAATACTTTGTGTTTATTGACCATCTGTTTGAAATGCTTACGGTCTAGCAGAAGTGCGGTAGTTTGTGAGCGGGTTACAATATTTACGGTATAGGCAGAGTTAACTAATAGAGATATTTCTCCGATTACCGCGCCTTTGCGGAGAATGACCGATTTCTGTAGAGCTCCGTTAGCGTCTGGAATTTCAACTTCGACTTCGCCTTCGCAAATGAAATAAAGATTCTCGTTTACGTGCCCCTGTTTGACCAGGAACTGGTCTTTATCGAACTCTACAATTCGCACTTTATCTGCGATATCACGGATAATTTCGGCATCAAAATCTTGCAGTAGTTTTACTCTTGAGAGAATAACAGTGACATCGTCGGTATCGATTTTCATTTTAGTAGTTAGCTGAATTAGAAGAGAATAACTTCTATTATAGACTTTGTAGCCGGGTTCTTCCTTTATGATTTCGACAAATCCCGGCGTTTCAATTCTCGCTCACTAATGTCATAATTTTCGCTGACCTATTTATGAAGACCTGGACAGCTTGTGAAAATTATCAGCGCAATTATCAAACCATTTAAACTTGACGATGTCCGAGCCGCGTTGTCAGATGTCGGTGTGAGTGGTTTAACGGTATACGAAGTGAAAGGTTTCGGTCGGCAAAAAGGACATACCGAGCTCTACCGGGGTGCAGAATATGTGGTTGATTATATCCCGAAAATAAAGCTGGAAATCGCCGTCGACGATGATCAGGTCGATGTGGTGATCGATGCCATTGTCGATGCCGCTAAAACCGGGAAAATTGGTGACGGTAAAATATTTGTCACCAACCTGGAAAATGCCGTCCGTATTCGCACCAGCGAATCTGGATCTACTGCGCTTTAGGTAACTATTTAATAAACTTAAACATCGCCAGTATGAGGGCGATGACGGCGCAGAATATCAATATCTCGATCATAAACGCTATCTGCTGGTTAATAAATACAACAGAAAGTAAATCTATTTTCAGTGATGGCAAATAATCCGCTAGATTTGCTCTGGTGAGTATTATTCCAACTTAAACAGTTTACGGATAATTGATTTTCGGACAGGTCGCTCTTTGTTAGAGCTATTAAGATAATCATCAACTAAATCTTTCATCATCTCTTGCTTAGCCAGGTCAGCACTACTCTCATCTGACAAGTGTCGCATAGCTTTAGAGATGTCAGTAATCAAGCTGATATCAGTGATATCAGGAACATCTATCTGATCCACATCTGTTGAGGTTGTTACACTTGTGTTTAACATTAAAATTCACCTGTTTCTCATACGGGTATTGAGATTAGCACAAACCACGGATAGCTATAATTGAACAATGTCACAAGGGCACGACGAGTCAGTAATATCTGGTAAACTGCGCTTCAACAATAATTCAGAATAAAGGCAAAGAAAGCTAATATGAAGAATGATCCTTATAAAACGCCAGATGCCGATTTAGCTATCGATAAAGTTCAAAAGCCTAAAACTATCTGGTGGAAAGTTTTCTTTTTCCTCAGTGCTCTTATTATGATTTTGGCGGTAGGCGGACTTTTTGTCATGGAAGAGACTGTTTTTTCATATGTAGAATGGCTTGATTTGGCAACAACTGCCATTAATTTTGTGGGTTTATTCGGCCTTGCTTTTAATGTGGCAATTGGCCGGCAGTCTTTTTGGAAGTACTTCTTCTATTTCAATCTTATTGCGACCTTAATCTACCTCATAATATTTCCATTAGCGGGTATCGAAATGTATGGGCTAGTAACTGAACTGGATATTAGTTATGCCATCGGAATAGTGTTCGGGTTTCTATTTGTCTGGGCGCCTTATCTATATGGATTTAAACGTCCTCAAATTTGGAATCGAACTTAAAAAACTACCTGGCAGAACCAGACAGAGAACATAAAAACCAACGCTTACGATAACGGTCCGAGTGTTACCTCGAGGATTGAACATCGGTCGACTCTGATCGTTTTTGGAGGATTTGGATGGCATTTACTGGACTGATTTTTTGTGACGCCCAATAAAAGAGACCAGGCGGGAAAGCTGCAAAGGGTTTAGTGTTCAGCTCCGGCGAGGCCTCAGTAAGAACAAGTGCTCTTGAGTTAATTTATAGTCAAAAGCCCCTATGAAGTAAACGTAAATACTTGTTGAAATAGCTGGAACAAAACTTGTATTAACTTTAGTTGCCTATTTTTTTCACTCTCTAACTTCGAAAGAATTAATTCGGGCATATATGGTGCCCCCGGCAGGGTTCGAACCTGCAACCTACGCCTTAGGAGGGCATCGCGCTATCCAGTTGTGCCACGGGGACGTTTATATAAATCAGTAACTTAGACTTTATTAAATTGTTTTTACGGAAAACTATGCTGAATAAGCAACAAAAACCGCCTGCAAAGCGGATTTTATAGTGAAGGCAGGCTGAGCGCTATATTTAGTCATGCTAAATATAAAAAATTTCTAATCAGGCGATATTTTTCAAAGCCGGCTCTCAAAGGATGGCGAAAACGAAAGCCAATTAGACAGGGCTTAAAAGTACTCAGGCTCGTTACCCACTTTCCATTTAATATTACAGCCCATGCTGGGTAATTGATGCTCTTCTATCGGCAGGTTTTGTAACATGGCGTCGCTGGCTGCTTTTAAATCGACACCGGTTACCGCGACATCGTTACCGGGGCGAGAACCATCATATTGGCCACGGTAAACTAATTCATGCCGGGCATTAAACAGGAAAAAGTCGGGGGTGCAGGCTGCGCGGTAGGCGATAGCAACCGCTTGCGACTCGTCGTAGAGATAAGGGAACTTAAAACCATATTGATTAGACAAATCAAGCATTTTCTCCGGGCTATCATCGGCATAGTTGTCAACATCATTTGCATTGATCATTACTACCGATAAACCTCTGGAAACAGCTTCGTTGGCATACTCGGTAAAAGATTCGAGTATATGGATAACATAAGGGCAGTGATTACAGGAAAACACGACCAGCAGGGGTTTAGCGCTAAAATCGCTTAAACTAATAGTTTGACCAGAGGCTGGTTCGGGTAATTTAAAGTCCGGTGCCCGGGTTCCTATCGGTAGCATAGTAGAAGGGGTTCTTGACATTTTATTATCTCGCTTAAGCCTTTCCTATCAAGTTTATTTAATTATATCCGCAGGGAAATGCATAAACCAGCTAGTCAAATGGGGTGGATAGGTCTAGCCCAATAGCGCCTTGATATGCGCCACCACGCTGCGCCCCAGTGCCGAGAGGGCGTATCCTCCTTCCAGTACTGAGACAATGCGCCCGTCGGCGTGCCGGTCTGCGATTTTTTTAATCTCTTCGGTTACCCAGGCATAGTCTTTTTCCTGCAGACCCAGGCCACCCATGTCGTCTTCAAGGTGGGCATCAAAACCCGCTGAGATGAAAATCAACTCGGGTTTGAACGCTTCCAGCCTCGGGAGCCATTGCATTTCAACTGCAGACCGGAAGGCCGGGCCATCGGCCCCGGCAGACAGAGGTACATTAACGGTATGTTCCGAATCCATTTCAGCCCCCGTGTGTGGATAAAACGGGTGCTGAAATGTCGAGCAGAACAGCACATCTGGATTGTCACGAAAAATATCCTCGGTGCCGTTACCGTGGTGCACATCGAAATCGACGATGGCTACGCGCTTTAGTTGATGCGCCTGCATTGCGTGCGCCGCGCCCACTGCTACATTGTTAAAAATGCAAAACCCCATAGCCGCGTTATGTTCGGCATGATGCCCCGGTGGTCGCACGTTACAGAAAGCGGCACTACTCTGACCTGACATTACCAGATCGACAGCCTGTACCGCCGCACCGGCCGCATGCAGGGCAGCACCTAGAGAGTGGGGGTTCATGCTGGTATCCGGGTCGAGCCAGGCACGGTCAAATTCGGGCGCCTTCTGGAAGATTTGTTCGACATAATCGGTATCGTGAACCCGATAAAGTTGTTCTCGACTGGCCAGTGGCGCCTCATGATGCAACAAAACATAGTCCAGACCGCTGGTGATTAACTGGTTTTGGATGCTACCCAGACGCTCGGGACATTCTGGATGATGTGCTCCCATTTCGTGCAGAGCGCAATCAGGGTGTGAAATCAGGCAAATTGTCATAGTAAGTATTCCGTTGTCCCTGTATTAGAGGTGTTGATGCTCGCTATAATACCAGTCTGACAGGGAGCCAGATATGGGAACGCATTATCTAGACCATCTTTTTTCGCCTCAGGCTATTGCCGTGTTTGGTGCCAGCGAACGCCCAGAATCGGTCGGTAATCGAGTATTTGAAAATTTGCTGAGTGGTGGGTTCGACAGGCCGATTTATGCAATCAATCCTAAACACAGGGAGATTTATAAACATCCCTGTTACTCGAGCATTAAGGCCATCGGTGAACCGGTTGATCTTGCGGTAATTACCACACCGGCGCGTTCTATACCTAAAATTATTCGTGACTGTGGCAAATATGGCGTTCGTGCCGCAATCGTTATTTCCGCAGGTTTCGGTGAGGGTGATGGCAGCGGGGCTGCGCTGCAAAAATCGGTGTTAGAGGCCGCCGGTAAATACAACCTGCGCATTCTTGGGCCCAACTGCCTCGGTTTAGTTCGCCCGGCAGTCGGGATGAATGCGACCTTCAGTAAAAATAACGCGATACCCGGCCAGCTCGCTCTTGTGTCTCAGTCAGGAGCGCTTTGCACCTCGATCCTCGATTGGGCAGTATCTCAGGAAGTTGGTTTTTCGGCCATCGTCTCGCTTGGTGCGGCGGCCGACGTCAATTTCGGCGATGTTCTGGACTATCTTGCTCAGGATGTCGAAACTCGCAGTATTTTGCTTTATGTCGAAGGCATTCGCGAAGCCAGAAGTTTTATGAGCGGCTTGCGTATCGCTGCCCGTATGAAGCCGGTTGTCGTGATTAAGGCGGGTCGGCATATCGAAGGCTCAAGAGCGGCAATTACGCATAGCGGTGCCATGGTGGGTGCTGATGACGTATTCGATGCCGCTTTACAACGCGCGGGTGTGGTTCGTGCAAAGACCATAGAGCAATTGTTTGCGGCAGCGCAGTTACTCGCAAGCCGGCATCGAGTGAGTGGTAATCGACTGGCAATTATCACTAACGGCGGTGGTCTGGGCGTCATGGCAACCGACCGCGCGATTGATCTGGGGGTTGCTATTGCCACTTTATGCGACGACACGCAGGCGCGGCTGAATAAAGCGCTGCCACCGCAATGGTCACACGCAAACCCTGTCGATTTGCTGGGTGATGCCTCCGCACAGCGATATCAGGTGGCTGTTAGCGCCTGTCTGGATGATCCCGGCGTGGACGGGGTACTGGTCATGCTGTCTCCCCAGGCGATGACCGATCCAGAAGCCTGTGCGCAGGCGGTCATCGACGCGCAGAATCTGAACGATAAACCCGTACTAGCCTGCTGGATGGGGGGGCAACAGGTCGAGGCTGCTCAAAAATTACTTTCCCAGCATCATTTACCCGGATTCCCCAACCCGGAATCGTCGGTTGAGGCCTTTGCTTATCTGGCCGCTCACTATCAAAACCAGAAACTACTCATGCAGGTGCCCGGTCCGCTGGTAACTTCTACAGAACCCGATATTGAAGCGGCGCGCACTGTTATTGGTAGAGTATTAGCGAAGAAGAGATGTGTACTTAATATTACAGAGTCGAAAGCGCTATTGCGTGCCTTTGCTATTCCGGTTACCGAGAGTATCGAATGTGGATCGCTTGATGACGTGCTAAAAGCTGCAGATTCCCTGGGTTATCCAGTAGCGATGAAAATAAATTCGCCGCACATTAGTCATAAGTCTGACGTTGGCGGGGTGCGGCTCAATATCGGCAGTGCCGTTACCTTGTCCAGCGTTCATAGTCAAATGATTGAAACCGTTGCAAAGACCAGCCCCGGAACAAAAATCGATGGTGTCACCATCGAGGCCATGTATTCACCTGGCCATGGACGGGAACTCTTAATCGGTGTGATTCAGGATCCGGTATTCGGTCCGGCGATAACATTTGGTGCGGGCGGCATTCAGGTCGAAGTATTAAGAGATCGTGCAGTCGCGATACCGCCGCTGAACCGGTTTCTGGCAGAGCAAATGATTAGCGAGACTCGCGTCGCAGGTCTTCTGGGTAAATTTCGTAATCTACCCGCAGTAAACATGGAGGCCCTGGTTCAGCTGTTACGGCGGGTATCCGAAATGGTTTGCGAACTGCCGGAAATACAGGAGCTGGATATCAATCCTGTGGTCGTCGACGAAAAAGGTGTCATGGTGTTAGATGCAAGAGTTGTGGTTCAACGCCAGTACCTATCAGCTGACCGGTATGCGCATATGGCGATTCACCCTTATCCCGCTCACCTGGTTTCCAGCTGGCAACTGGAGGACGGTACCGAGGTCAGGATTCGACCTATTCGTCCGGAAGACGCCTCGATAGAGCAGAGTTTCGTGCGCGAACTCTCCCCTGAGTCGAAACGGTTTCGTTTTATGCAGGGCATTAACGAACTGACTCAACAAATGCTGGTTCGATTCACCCAGTTGGACTACAACCGAGAACTGGCATTAATCGCCGTGCTGGAACACTCCGACGGAGAAACAGAACTTGGCGTAGCTCGTTACGTTACCAACCCGGATGGCGAAAGTTGCGAATTTGCATTAGTGGTTGCGGATAAATGGCATCACAAAGGTATCGGCTCGAACCTGATGAATGCATTAATGGATGCAGCGCGCCAACGAGGGCTGAAAGTAATGGAAGGAGAAATTCTGGCAGATAACCAAAATATGCGCCGACTGGTGAAACGCCTGGGATTTAGCTTACATAATAATCAGGACGATATGAGCGTACTGGCGGCCCACAGACTGCTATGAGTTTTATAGCAGGTAATCTGCCCTAAAAGGAAGCATTAGAAAAATTTAAGAAATTTTAAGTTATGCCGCTATAGTCAGGGTAACAACTAATATTAAAAGACATTAATATGAAACTTAAAATTTCCCAAAAAATTCTGCTGATCATGGCGGTTATGAGCAGTCTCATTGTCATTTCCGGCCTGTCTGGATTGAGAAGCGTTAATAATCTCACTGATACGCTCTCCTTTATTACCAATCAGGCCTGGAATGCTGCGGACGGAGCGATGGAAGGAACCATTGAATTGCAGGCTGAATTGTTGACTACCAGAAAAATCATGAGTGGAGAGCTCGGTGCCGAAGAAGGTAGCAAAGCTATTGAGGAAACCATAGTTGCAGCCAGCGAGGCGCTAGGGCGTATGGCG
>JAOUJX010000508.1 GCA_029882955.1 Gammaproteobacteria bacterium | reverse complement strand
ATCGATCGCTACGCGATGGAAAGCAAACGCCAGTTAGATGTGCTGGATCGTCATTTGGCCGAGCGCGACACTATCTGCGCCAACGGCTATTCGATTGCCGATATTGCAATCTGGCCCTGGTACGGACGGCTGGTGATGGGTGAGATTTATGATGCCGCTGAATTTTTGGATACTGCCTCGTATCAGCATGTGTTGCGCTGGGCCAAGGCTATTCAGGCGAGGCAAGGGGTTCAGAAGGGGTTGGCTGCTGCTTTGTAGGTTGAGTTGTTAGCTTCTATGCGGCGCATAACCCTTCTCCGAAATCAAATCCTCTGCCTCCGGGTATTTCCTGTATACTGAACCCTCTATCTAGTGCAACTGCCGTCGACTTCCTCGCACAACTGAAAACCGATCTGGTGACTATTTAGTAATATCAGGGCCACGGGCGAGTAACCTTTATGAGTGATGAATCGGACGACGACTTTTTTAATCGAAAATTCGGCGTCACAAGAATTGAAAAAACCGATCCCCCTGAGGGTATGCAGAAAGGTGACTGGTATCTGTATGTTATCGGTAAGGGCAGCTCAGAAATACAGGGCAAACGCCCCGGCACGCTTGAATCAGTGACCGAGTATGCAAAGGATTATGCTTCTAACCTTAACGAGAGGGCTGCGCTGGGTTATTCGGCTTATGCCGTCGCTAAACGTACTAAATCAGATAATAAATGACCGGGCGCGTCGAATAAAACGCTTTAGGCTCCGCAACACTTCTTGTATTTCCTGCCACTCCCGCAGGGGCAGGGGTCATTACGATTGGCTTTTTTGGTGCTCACGGCCCTAATCTGTTTTGTTTGCAGTGTCTCCAGGTCCCGGATGTTTTCATCCTGCTCGGGATTTATCTCAATAACACAGGCCCAGCCATTTTTTGCAAATATGGCAGCCAGCTCCTGTTTGCGTTCCTCGGTTTGAACACTTATTTGCGCCGGTGCCTTCCTGGTACCCAGACGGAAAGTTTTATTGGCTTCAAAGTTGGTTTTACTCTGCTCAGCCTGCTTCAGCGCAGGGCCTTTTTGAAAAATTTTCGCCATGAATCGCGACCCTATAAATAGTAAATGGAATGCATATTAAGGGCTGTGATTATAAAGAGTCTGTAGGTTCCTGCACAGCTATCTTATGTAGAGTTGATTGATATTGGGACTTTGGTCGTTATTCCAAAGCTTCTTTTTTATAGGGCACCACAACCTCGGCGAAACCGAGTGAGGCACCGAGCGATTCCGGGCCCTGATAACGCAAATCCATAAATTTGACACGCCAGCCATCCGCTATTGGCTCGACTTCCCAGTAGGGAAAGCGCATCCAGTTGATGAAGCCGCGTATGGATTCTGACTGCATTGCCATTTTAACGATCTGATTGGGTTTTTCTCGAGGTACTTCGTAGCTTTTTCCCTGCGGTCCAATGATTCGGTAATACTCATCGTAAACCAGGATGACGCGGTGAGAAAACGCCAGACCGGGTAAGGGATTTGCCTGACTTTGCAGCGGCGCCTGGTAGCGTTCGGTAGTCATATCTTCTGTAATACGGGCAACGCCATACATGGTGCAGATGTAAATAATCACTATGCCTATACCTGCCCGGGCAAAGGTCGGGGCCGGGTCGTTCCCGGGTCGATAAATACGCAATGCCACAATCAGTGCCAGCCCGCCGAACCAGGTCGTTTGAATCCACAGATTGGCGTATTCCGAGTTCAGTATCAACCAGCTCGATAACATTGCGAGCACGGACCAGAAGGCTAGCTCGCGATAACTTGTCCGGCGCGCGAGTAAAATGCCCGCAGCGAGCACGAGCCAGATCCAGGGATCGATGATGAACAGGGTATCGCCGTAAAACCAGCGTTCATCGAAGGGCATCAGCAGGCGAACACCGTAGGTATTCATCCAGTCAAGTAAAGGGTGTGTCCAGACTGCCAGGAAAGCAAGCAAGATTATCCACCGCAGCTGAAATGCCGGCCTGTCGGTAGTGGTACGGTTTCGCCATCGACTCCACAGCCATATCAGGGCTGCGAGTACTAGTGGCAGGACTACCATTGCGACGATACCGTGGCTCCAGCCACGCCTGAAGTACAAAGATGCGTCATGCCCCCAGAATTTCGCGATGCCATCAATATCGGGCAGGTTGACGCCTATCAGTAAGGTGGCAGTCGCATAAGAGGAAACCCGCTTAAGTCCGGTTTCCGCCAGCACCGCGCCGACCAGGGTATGAGCAACAGGATCCATGATGATTCGGGCCA
>JAOUJX010000507.1 GCA_029882955.1 Gammaproteobacteria bacterium | reverse complement strand
ATGCTTCGGCGGACTCGCTTATCCTTGAAAATGATGCTGCCCTGAAGTACTACCGGGGAGTGCGTGAGCGTTATGGCTCGGATGACTTTCTAATCGTCACCTATAGTCCAAAAGGCCCTCTTTTCGGCGAGGCCACGCTGCAAGATATTCGTCAGCTGCGCGAAGCGTTAAATAGCATCGATCACGTCGACTCGGTTATCAGCCTGCTCGATGTTCCGCTGGTAAGTAGCCCGCCGATGACGCTGGCCGAAATTTCCCGCCAGGCCAGAACCCTGGAAAGCGATGATGTTGACATAGCACTGGCGGAAAAAGAAATGACCACCAGTCCACTATATGAAAACCTGCTGGTTAGTAGCAATGCCGATACCACAGCTTTGCAGGTCAATTTAAAACAAAATACGGCGCTTAAGGCATTGCTCGATGAGCGCGAACAGCTATTTCAACAAATCCCTTTATCTAGCGAGAATCGCGACAAGATAAATGTATTAAATTCCCGGATTAAAACCTTAACGCTGCTACAAAACGAAAAGCAGGACAATACCATCAAGCTGGTTCGCGAAGTGATGGATCAGCATCGTGGTAGTGCGACTTTGTACCTCGGTGGCGTACCCATGATCGTCACAGACTCAATCGACTATATTCGTAGCGACCTTAAAGTTTTCGGCGTCGGGGTTATCGGGTTTATTATTATCATACTGGCAATATCTTTCGGCTCCGTACGCTGGGTGCTGTTACCGCTTGGCGCCTGTGTGGTCAGCGCACTGGTGATGATGGGATATCTGGGCTGGATGCAATGGCCGGTGACGGTAGTATCGTCGAACTTCGTTTCCCTGTTACTTATCATCACCCTTTCTCTGGTCATCCATCTCATCGTTCGCTACCGGGAACTCGCCGAAATAGACGCCGACACAACACAACTGGAACTCATCAGCGAAACCGTACGCAGTAAGTTCGTACCCTGTATATATACCGCAGTCACCACCATGGTCGCCTTCGGCTCTTTACTGGTCAGCGGCATTCGGCCGGTAATCGATTTTGGCTGGATGATGGTGATCGGCATAACGATTTCGTTTATTCTGGCTTTCACGCTATTCCCCGCCGCCTTGATTTTAATGCGGCGTCAGAACCACACAGCCAGTGCCAATATTGCCAGCGGAATCATCTCGTCGCTGGCTAACTTCATACATCGACGACAAAATTTCACCTTACTATTATTTATTGTGCTGGCCGCTATCGGATTCTCGGGTCTACCCCAGCTATCGGTCGAAAATCGATTCATCGATTATTACAAGGAAGACACCGAAATTTATCAGGGCATGAGCCTGATAGATGCAAAACTCGGTGGAACAACGCCGATGGACGTTATTATCGATGCGCCAAAAGACGAGTTTGCTGGCGAAGATGACGAAGAATTTCTGGACGATGGTGACATTACCTCGTCCAGCTACTGGATTAATAGTGACGGCTTACTCGAGGTCGCCGAGATTCATGCCTACCTCGAAAGCCTGCCGGAAACCGGCAAGGTGCTATCGGTGCATACC
This sequence comes from Gammaproteobacteria bacterium, assembly GCA_029882955.1. Lineage (GTDB taxonomy): Bacteria > Pseudomonadota > Gammaproteobacteria. The sequence goes on along the minus strand of JAOUJX010000507.1, from coordinate 728 downwards.
GGCATGCAATTGTTAGAGGAACTCAACGAGGGTAAACCCTATAACGATTTTAAGCTCGCGGTAGTTTTTAAACGCCTGCCGGAAGAGGTTAAAAAGTCGATAATCGACCCCTATCTGTCCGAAGATGGTAACCAGTTACGCTTCAGTATCCGCATTTACGAATCGGATAAAAACCTCGAACGTCAGGCGCTACTCGACAAGATCGAAAACCACCTGATCAACGAACTGGGCCTCGAACCCGAACAGGTTAACGTCTCCGGCATGGCGGTACTTTACAACAATTTGTTACAAAGCCTGTTTCAGTCTCAGATTCTCACCATTGGCGCCGTATTTATCGCCATACTGGTCATGTTTATCCTGCTATTCAAAGCGGTAAAACTATCGGTAGCGACCATAGTGCCGAATATGATTGCTGCCGGTTTAATCCTGGGCCTGATGGGCTGGGTCGGTATACCGCTGGATATTATGACAATTACCATCGCGGCGATTAGCATCGGTATCGGTGTCGACGATTCCATCCACTATGTACACCGATTCCGCGAAGAATTTGCTATCGATGGCGATTACTGGGCGGCGATCAAGCGCTGCCACTCGAGCATCGGTCATGCGCTTTACTACACCACCGTCACCGTGGTACTCGGTTTTTCGATACTGTCGCTATCAAATTTTATCCCGACGATTTATTTCGGACTGCTTTCGGGTCTAGCGATGACGACAGCCCTGCTGGC
>JAOUJX010000148.1 GCA_029882955.1 Gammaproteobacteria bacterium | reverse complement strand
TCTTGAATAGTTGATCAGAAATACCCAGCTTTTTAGCCAATTTGTACATGATGATGTGATCGGGTAAGGACTCGAACAGTGGCTCTATAACTTTTGATCGCCATTGGAAAGAACGATTCGAGGCCGTAACCGATCCGTAAGTTTCCATTTGCGTCGCCGCGGGCAATAGATAAACGCCGTCTTTACGATCAGACATGACAGCCGATACGGTGGGATAGGGGTCGACAACGACCATTAGTTCGAGCTCCTCCATAGCCTTTTTCTGTTCAACGCCGCGGGTTTGGCTATTAGGGGCGTGCCCCCAGAGGAACATCGCTTTAACATTATCCTTTTGCGCTATGTTAGCCTTATCTTCGAGTACACCGTCAATCCAACGTGATACCGGGATACCCACGGTATTCATCACATGAACATCCTTGCCTTTACTTTGCTCATAACTACCCGAGTCAAATCGGCCTTTAACCCACTCGTAATCCAGATCCCAGACACGAGCCCAGTGTTTCCAGGAGCCCGCACTCAATCCGTAATAACCAGGTAAGGTATTCGCCAACACACCTAAATCGGTTGCGCCCTGTACATTGTCGTGGCCGCGGAAAATATTCGCGCCACCGCCAGAAACACCCATGTTGCCCAGCGCCAGCTGGAAGGCACAATAAGCGCGCGTATTGTTGTTACCAACTGTGTGCTGTGTACCACCCATACACCAGATAAAAGTGCCAGGGCGGTTATCGGCCATTGCCTTGGCCGCAGCCTTGACCTGGTGTCCGGGCACGCCGGTAACGCGCTCGACTTCGTCGGGCGTCCAGTTCTTCACCTCGGCCATTACATCGTCAAGCCCATAAACTCGCTGACGAATAAATTCTTTGTCTTCCCAGCTGTTTTCAAATATGTGCCATAACATGCCCCATATAATAGGCACGTCGGTGCCTGGACGTATTTTCAAATAATGATCAGCATGTGCGGCGGTACGGGTAAAGCGTGGATCTATCACAATAATCGGCGCATTATTTTCTTCTTTAGCTTTGAAGATGTGCTGTAAAGCAACGGGATGCGCTTCTGCAGGATTCGAACCAATCAACAGAATCGATTTGGAGAAATGAATGTCGTTGTAGGAGTTAGTCATCGCTCCGTAACCCCAGGTATTCGCTACCCCGGCGACCGTGGTGGAGTGACAGATACGTGCCTGGTGATCGACATTATTAGTACCCCACATCGCTGCCATCTTACGGAACAGGTAAGCCTGCTCATTGCTGTGCTTGGCAGAGCCTAACCAGTAAACCGAATCGGGACCGGATTTTTCACGGATATCGAGTAGCTTGTCGCCAATCTCATTGATCGCCTCTTCCCAGGAAACCTTCTTCCACTTGCCATCCACCAGTTTGGTGGGATATTTGAGGCGTCGCTCACCGTGCCCATGTTCACGTATCGAAGCGCCTTTAGCGCAATGCGCACCTTTGTTAAAAGGATGATCGAAAGCAGGCTCCTGACCGGTCCATACACCGTTTTGCACCTCGGCAATAATGCCGCAGCCGACCGAACAATGCGTGCAGATGGTTTTGATCTGCTCGATATTGCCACCCTTTACCGACGCGGCCTGAGCCTTTTTCATCATCACCGGTGCGACCGTGGATGTTAATGCTGCACCGCCGGCCATTAAACTCGAATTCTTTAAAAAGGCTCGACGACTTATCGCTTCACCAGACCCCTTCTTAGAACCAACAATTTTCGAATCAATCTTTACGGAGCGATTCGATTTTCTGGTTAATTTACTCATATTTCGATCTCCTCGCTTTTAGCTGGCAGCTGACTTGTAATAGTCGGCAACATGATCTGTCAATTGATAACCCTTTTGCGTCTTAATTTCGACACTTTCAGTCGTCGCGGCAGCCACCGCCTGCCCACTGGCGACTGTACTGGCAGCAATACCTGCGCCAATCAGCGCCGATTTCTTTATGAAATCCCGCCTGTTATCGTTTAACTTCTTATTAGTATTTTTCATCAGATACTCCTCCCCTCGAAAGGTCGATTAGATTGCTATCAACAACTTATACTTGCATGGAAAAATATTGTTTTTCCAATGCGATAATTGCAGCGCCGAAACGCGCAACAGATTTATAAAAAACGGCAGATTCAGCACTCCCCAGATCACTAAAAAAACGATCTAGCCAGCTCGCCATATGCGTCTGAAAAAACTCATTTTGCACCGAAAGATCACTTGCATCACCGATCAAGATTGAAATCACTTCACACAACGCGGCAGCATGATCTTCCGGCTCGGCGATATCTTCACTTCGCTCAAAACCAAGCTTCGCCAGGTCTTCTCGCAGATCGCTCAGCGGCTTCTCCATAAGAAACCCGGTCAAATACCACGAACCATAAGGTACCACCTCTCCTTTACCCAAACCGATAAACAATTGATGGTATTCCTCCTCGACATCTTCAGCGCTATGCATCTTTGCCGCCAGCGCCAGCATCGACATCGACAACATAAGCTCATCACCTTCGCTGGTGGCTTCACAAAGGCCGCATAACTGGCCGAGCATAGCCTGGTCCGGAGAGCTACGCAGCAATGCCGCCAACAGACCATAGGCAGAAGCGCGGTAACGCTGCTCTTCGCATACGCTAGTGTCGCTATCAGGATACTCACCCGCTAATGCAGGAGCACTCAATGTCGTGTCATCGATTTCATTATTCCCATTCATATAGCAACCTGCGTACCGATTTGGATAAGAGAATTATTACCAATAATAACCATTATGGATAACAAACCATTAAATTATTAATTAAGCGGGTCAAATTTTCCCTTCATCGCTTCTGGATCCTGGACAATATCCACCACTCGACAATCTTCACACATTTTCAACCGATCGAGAGCTCGAGGTGAATTAAACATATAATGATCTTTTAGCTGGGCCAGCATTTTATCAATCACTGAACTCGGTGCGAATGGTTTGCCGCAATCGATACAACAAAATGGCTGGTCACGATTTAGCGCCCGTGAGTGATTTCTGCTTTCACGACCGAAGACCAGACGCGGTACCAGAGTGATTGCCTGCTCCGGGCAGGTCTGCGTACAAGCACCGCACTGTATGCAATGATTCTCAATAAAAAATACTTCGGGCACCTCACGATTCGAACCATCCTGCAAGGCCCGGCCCGGACAGGACCCAATACAGGCCATGCACAAAGTACACCTGGCCTCATCGATGACCACCGTACCAAAAGGTGCCCCGGCAGGCAGATCTGCTATTACATCACCGCAGTCGAACCGTGCCACCAGATGATCTAGCGCCTGGTAGAACGCATTACGCTTGCCATCTGCCATGCTGTGAATCGCGGGCTCGACTGACGTCGGCTTATCAATTAACGACAACGGATCTGAAGCTGATTGAATACCAAGTTGCCGAGGATTAAAGCCAATATTACCCAGCAAAACCTGCATCCAGTCGACTTGCCGCTGTAGATTTTTTAACGAAAGTTCCGGCACCTCTTCGTCTCGGATCAAAAAGACCTGGGATGCCCCGTAAGCAAGTGCTGACAGACATAACTCCATACCGACGCTGGCCAACTCTTCAACCGGAACCGGTAATATATTTTCGTGTTGCTGCATCAATGCCTCTGGCGAAAAAGCCCCGCTATGAAAAAGCACGACCGCCTGCTCGCCCTGAGCCTGCCGATACGCCTTCAACATTTTGCGCACCTGGTTACCGCTATCGGCCAGACTCGGGTAGGCGTACTGAACCGCTCCCGACGGACAAACTGTCGCACAGGTTCCTCCGCCCTGACAGAGGAATGGCGTGATCTCGATCTGGTTCCCTGCACTTTCTATTGCCCCCGCAGGGCAGGCATCGATACACCGACTGCATACGGTGACACCATTCACCGAGTGCGCACAGATCGACGGGTCATAATTAAAGTATTTAGGCTTTTCGAACTCGCCGATAAGCTCCGCCACCTGCAACTCGATATCAGCCACATTTTCATCGCTGATACGCGCGTGCAAATAGCCTGGTGGCAAAATCTCGTTGCGATTAATCGGTTCCGGGTTGAGATCAAGCACAATATCGGCCTGCAGACTTTGCCGACTGCCCTCTGAATCGTTTAACTCGACGCTAAAAGCACCCAGATAGCCCTCTATTTCAACCTGCTTTCCGGCATTCGATAGAAGGGTTACATTAGAAGTCTCGGGCCATTGACGACAATAGGCCAGGGCACTGTCTTCACCGATTACAATAACCCGTCCATTCGATTGATAGTCGATCAGGCTGGTCGGGGTAGCTCTGGAACCGTCAAGTACGGAAAGCGCTGATTCACGGGCGGCAACATTAAACTGGCTCATAGTTTTTCTACTATTATTTCACTTTGATTGAGTTCTTCCTGGATCGGCTCTTCGACCAGATCTTCGGCAAAATCAGACTCGGCAACAACTTCGTCAACCTGCTTCTGCTCCTGCTCAGTTTCATCCATCTCCTCGGCAGGCTTAAGCTCTGCTTCTTCGGCTCGCTTCTTTTCCAGCATTTCAACTTGATGTTTCATGTCACTGGTGACGATATCACCAAGCGGTTCGAAAAAAGTATAGTCATCATCGTATTCATCAAGTCCGTCCCGTATATTGAAAGCCGGCACATGAAACATTTTCTTTAACGCCATATTGCGCAATTTATCACTCACACCCGACGACATGAACCCGCTAAAATCCGAGTCTTCGGTAAGCGATTCGATTGGTGGCATGTCCTCATCGGTTAGAACTGGCGGCTGCTCAGGCACTTCCCGCAGCGACCCGTCAACGCTGATCTCATTAGCGATATCCGGATGCTCTGCGGCCAACACAACCTCTTCCTTAAGGCTGTCTTCCTGAGTCTGTAATTTTCGTCTCGACCATCGCGTCAACAGGCCTTCTTCCTTCTGACTCATAATGGTTTTTGCGCCACCGAGCCTGCGGAAGAACCCTCTTCTTTCCAGTTTTTGAGCTTACGTTTTGTTTTTTTAGTCGCCACGTAATGCGTTAACACATAGGCCTCGGCCCATTGGTACAGTTCGGCGGGAATCTCCACAGCGTAAACCTGTTCGTCACCCTCAAGATAGGCATGCACTTCATCAAAACTTAAACTCACCAAATAAGGCACCGGCATTTCATCGAGATCATCCGGGGCATCGGCAACGATGAAACAACCTGGTTTGGGCGACATCAGATTATGATAGTAACTCTCGCATTCATCTTCAAACAGCCCGAGATTTAATCCAGTCACCAGGAAATGCTCTACCTCGCCATCCTGGAATATTGATTTGACCTGTTTTTGCTGGCCCAATTCACCGACGACCACACCGATTGCCCGATAGCTGTAATCAATCCAGGCATTATCGGTGGCACGCTTTTCCATCACCACAGACACAGTTTTCTGCTGCGCCAGGCTTTGATTAAAATCCTCAAGATGAATATCACCCATCGGTCAACCTGTAAGACATTCGATTCATAAATCATACTATAGCAATAGTCGTACCACAGCCAACAGAGCTTATTAACGCTTTTATATCCAGCCAACTTCACTGAAATTTGACCCATAATGACCCAGCCCCAGGGGCGCAATTGAGACATTTCGACCCACCTACAATTGATGGGAATTCATAAATAGTGCTTTTCCCATAGAAACATTAGCATCCTGGCAGATTATCTCCTCAAGCCCTTTCCGGTATATTTATTGCTTTAATAACCCTTATGATTTCGATCGCAAACCAATCAATCGACGTTTTCATGAACGTCAAGCAAGTCTCGGGGTACTTACATTTAAACGAGAAAAAGATTTACGATATGGTTAATCGGGGCATTATTCCCGCGACCAAAATCACCGGTAAATGGATGTTCCCCAAGGAGCTGATTGACAAGTGGATGCTCGACTCGACACACAACGGGCTACTACGTGATCGACTCATCATCGCCGGCACTGACGACCCTTTACTCTACCGTATTATCAATGACTTTTCGGAATCGCTAGGCAACAAGGCTGTCATTACCTATGCCAATACCAGCACACGGGCAGGACTGGACCTGTTAAATGCTAACAGGGTCGATGCCTGTTGCATACACTGGGGTCCGGCAAAAGAGAGCGTTACTCGCCATCCCTCACTGCTGCAACAATATTCAGCCAGCCATAACTGGATTCTGATCCGCGCTTTCCAGCGCGAGCAGGGTTTAATATTCGATGCTAAGGAGCAAAAGCCGAGTCTTGATATCGGCGACGTGTTCGATCACAAATTCAGCTGGGACATTCACCGCATGGGCTCAGGTTCACAACGCTTCTTATTAGAGATATTGAGCAAGCACGGCCTTAACATCGATAGTTTAAACGTAAAATCCCAGTCGCATTCGGACCGCGAAGCCGCGGCTGCCGTTAACCTGAAACAATGCGACATCGCACCAGGCTCACGTGCAACAGCCAACGAATTTGGTCTCGATTTTCTCAGCCTTGGCTGGGAGCATTTCGATTTTGCAATACCCCGTGAAATCTGGTTCCGACATTTGTTTTATAACTTAATCGAAAAAATAGGTTCAGATGAAGGCCATCAAATTGCGAACGAGCTGGGTGGGTACAGAATTGAGCAATGTGGAAAGTTACTCTGGGGAGATGAATAACGGTAGATTTTGGCTCTTCAGCCACTTATCCTGAACACTTAAACCCCTTTCTCCCGGTTTGCCTGACTACCGGGCCCAATTATTTAGAGTAACGCGCAACGATGCCTGCAGTCGTAACAACCGAAAACAATAAAAGGACTGCAATTCTCGATATCGCTTCAGATTTATTCCTCGCTAAAGGCTACGCGGGTGCCAGCATCAATGAAATGTACCGACGCACAGGCATCTCCAAAGAAACCTTTTACCGTTATTTCAAAGACAAGGAAATGTTATTTCTGGCGGTAATCGACAAGGAACTCGAAAGCTACTGGCAGGGACTGGCTATTCTGGACGAAGTCCAGAAGGAGCAGGATACCCGGGAAACCTTAACCAGAGTGGGCGGTGACTTGATATTCTACCTCTCATCGAAAAGAGTTCGACTATTGCGACAACTGATTTTTAATGAGTGCGAAAATCATCCTCTCATCGGCCAGTTATATTACGATCATGGTCCCGAACGAGCCTACCGAGCCTTCACCGCCTATTTTGACCACCAAAAAGACAAAGGTTTAAACTGGCGTTTCGACTCTAATACTCTGGCTGAAAGTTTTGTCGCTCTGTTGTTACACAAAATCACCCTGCAGCAAAGCTGTCGGATAGAAGATACCGCCAGTGAATCGAGTAGTCACCTGCTGGCCGGAAAAATAGTCGACCATTTTTTGAATGCCTATATGCTCGAATGATTTTTGTAGAGTTAACGAGCAATTCCCTGCCCCCCCCCTAGCAATATCCAATCACTAGCCTTGACAACCTGGCAACAGCCCTTTAGCATCAAATCGAACCAACCAGTTCGATAATAATCTAGCCTCAAAAACATAGAATACCCGGAAGGCTTAAACCCAGCAGAGGAATTTCTCAGGCATGACCCAGAAAAATCTTGAACAGCTTTTACAGGAGGTCGGCAATCCAGTCGATTTATTACGCAACTCAAAAATCGGCGCCTATGTCTACCCGGTGGTGCCTACCGAATTTACCAACTGGCGAGACGAGCAACGCGCCTGGCGCGAAAGCTGCATTCTTTTCGACCAAACTCATCATATGGTGGATATTTTTATCGAGGGTCCAGATGCCATAAAGCTTGTTTCTGATACCGCTATTAATAGCTTTGCTGATTTTCCTGTCAATCGAGCCAAGCAATATGTGCCCTGTAGCTACGACGGGCATGTTATCGGCGACGGGATTCTCTTTCATCTGGCACAAAACAAACTCGTTTTTGTCGGTCGTGCACCTAGCGCCAACTGGATTGAATATCACGCGACTACCGGCGGCTACGATGTTTCGATCACCAAAGACGACCGTTCCCCCGGTAACCCAAAGGGCAACGCGGTGACCCGCATTAATTATCGCTATCAAATTCAGGGGCCAAATGCGAAACCACTAATCGAAAAGTTAAATGGCGGGCCTTTCCCGGATATCAAATTTTTCCATATGGATACGATCAACATCGCGGGTCGACGGATAAGCGCTCTGCGCCATGGCATGGCGGGCGAACCCGGCCTCGAAATCTGGGGGCCTTACGCAGAACGCGAAGAAATTCGTGAAGCAATTATCGAGGCAGGTGAAGAATTCGGTCTACATCAGGTCGGTAACCGGGCCTACGCAACCAACACCCTCGAATCGGGCTGGATTCCTTCGCCACTGCCAGCCGTCTACACCGGTGAAAAAATGAAGGCTTACCGCGAGTGGTTACCCGCAGCCGGTTACGAGGGCACTGGCTCGCTCGGTGGCAGCCTCTATTCGGATAACATCGAAGATTATTACGTCACCCCGTTTGAAATGGGTTATGGCTCATTCATTAAATACGATCACGACTTCATCGGCAGAGAAGCACTACAGCAAATGGACCCGGCAGCACAACGCAAGAAGGTTACCTTCGAATGGAACAGCGACGATGTGATCAGAGGTTTCAGCTCGTTATTCGAACCGGGCGAACCTTACAAATATTTTGACCTGCCACTATCGAACTACGCTTCAGCCTCCTACGACCGCGTTATGAACGGCGACAAGCTGGCAGGCCTGTCGATGTTCAGTGGTTATAGCTACAACGAGCGCTCAATGCTCTCGCTAGGCATGGTGGATGCAGACATCGAACTCGGGACCGAATTGACCCTGGTGTGGGGAGAGGAGAACGGTGGCTCAGGAAAGACTACGGTCGAGCGCCATAAGCAAAATGAAATTCGCGCTATGGTTAGTCCGGTACCTTATTCAAAATCGGCGCGCGAAAGCTATGCGGATAGTTGGCGGAATAAGTGAAATAAGGGGACGCGTTTATTTTCACCTGAAGGGGATTGTTATGCCAGGGAAGAAAAGAATACTGGTTGTTGATTTGCGTTAAATATTGAGTACCGTAGGATGCGGTTCGTACCTTACCGCATCCTACAATCTTTAGCCTAAAAGCTTTTTACCAATTACAACTTCCACCCCGGAGAAACCTGATCAATCAATCTTAACAGCGCAGGCCACTCCGGGTGCCGCACT
>JAOUJX010000147.1 GCA_029882955.1 Gammaproteobacteria bacterium | reverse complement strand
CATATTAAAGTCTATGTCTTTGGTCAGGGTGGCGATAACATAATCAGGATCGACCACTTCGATGTCGTGATCTAGCTGGATATCTCCAGCAGTGACGACACCGGGGCCCTTTTTGCTGATATTCAGCGTCGCATCATCCTTACTATGCATGGTGATGCCGACACCTTTGAGATTCAGCATGATATCGATTACGTCTTCCTGAACGCCATCCATGGTTGTATATTCGTGTAACACACCTTCGATTCTGAAATCGACGATGGCACAACCGCGAATTGACGACAATAGGATTCTTCGTAACGCATTACCCAGGGTATGCCCGAAACCACGTTCCAGCGGCTCGATCGAAACCTTAGCATGATAGGTCTGTTGTTCCTCAACCTTTACGTGCTTGGGTTTCAGCAAATCGGAATACATTTTAGAGGCCATATATAACTCGCTAATTATTTGGAGTAAAGTTCAACTACTAGTTGTTCATTGATATCCGGCGGCAATTCACTGCGCAGCGGGAAGGCCTTGAATGTACCTTCAAACTTGCTGTGGTTGACATCGATCCAGTCTGGAGTACCGATTTGCTCAGCCAGAGACATCGACTCGGCGATGCGTGCCTGCTTTCTTGACTTCTCGCGTACACTCACGACGTCGGATGGTTTAACAACGTAAGACGGAATATTGACAATCTTGCCGTTGACCATAATCGACTTGTGGCTAACCAGTTGACGGGCTTCTGCCCGAGTCGAACCAAAACCCATGCGATAAACAACGTTATCTAACCGGGCTTCTAGCAGCTGCAACAGGTTTTCACCCGTTGAACCCTTAATACGCGAAGCTTCGGTATAGTAATTTTTAAACTGTTTCTCAAGAACGCCGTAGATTCGACGTAATTTTTGTTTTTCACGTAGCTGTAAACCGTAGTCCGACGTTCTCGGTTTACGAGTACCCGCACCATGAACGCCCGGAGGGTTATCGATTTTGCATTTGGTATCGAGTGCACGACGGGCCGACTTAAGGCCCAGGTCAGCACCTTCACGGCGCATTAACTTACATTTTGGTCCAATATACTTTGCCATACTTAATCCAGCCTATACGCGACGTTTTTTCGGTGGACGACAGCCGTTGTGCGGAATTGGCGTCACGTCGTCGATGCGAGAAATTTTAAAACCGATATTATTCAATGCCCGGACAGCCGAATCACGACCCGGACCCGGGCCCTTGACCATAACTTCCAGGTTTTTCATACCCATTTCCTGAGCAACCTGTCCGGCTCTTTCCGCTGCAACCTGTGCGGCGAAAGGCGTGCTTTTTCGTGAACCACGAAAGCCCGACCCACCAGCAGTAGCCCATGACAGAGCATTACCCTGACGGTCACTTATGGTGATAATGGTATTATTGAAGGTAGCGTGGATATGAGCCACACCATCCGACACATTACGTTTAACTTTTTTCTTCGAACGAGAAGATTTATCAGCTGCCATGTCTCTAGCCTATCGTTTCAACGGACGACGTGGTCCCTTACGGGTACGCGCATTAGTTTTTGTGCGTTGACCGCGCAAAGGCAGCCCGCGTCGATGACGAATGCCCCGGTTACTACCGAGATCCATCAAACGCTTGATATTCATCGAAATTTCACGCCGGAGGTCGCCCTCTGTTGTGAACCCGTCGATTTTCGCTCTGATCAATTCAAGTTGATCTTCGCTTAGCTCACGGATTTTAGTTTCCGGGTTAATTCCGGTTTCGCTACAAATTTTGGCAGAACGCGTTGCGCCAATGCCAAAAATAGACTGCAATGCAATCACTGTATGCTTGTTATCCGGTATATTTACACCTGCAATACGAGCCATAAAAATAAATACTCCTAAGCTAAACGGAATTTAAACGGGCGCAGATTCTAGCTGCCGAGCCCATAAAAATCAACGTTTCAAATCAACGATTTAAAATTAATAATCAAAACTGCTTGTTTAACGATTAAACTCAACCCTGGCGCTGCTTATGTCGCGGGTCTTTACAGATAATCCGAACCGCACCATTACGACGAATCACTTTGCAGTTTTTGCACATTTTCTTAACGGAAGCTCTCACTTTCATTTTTTTACCTTATTTCCTGATCGGCTGGCTAGCGAACTGAGCCTGCTCCACCGTAGCCTTTAAAATTTGACTTCTTCATTAAACCATCATATTGATGGCTCATTAAATGCGCCTGAACCTGTGACATGAAGTCCATGACTACCACAACGATAATCAACAAAGAAGTGCCACCAAAATAGAAAGGCACATTCCAGAACAGAATCAGAAATTCAGGCAACAGACAAACACCGGTGATATACATCGCGCCAACCAAAGTCAAACGCGACATGACACCGTCGATATAAGTCGCTGTTTGAACTCCTGGACGTATGCCCGGAATAAACGCGCCCGATTTCTTAAGATTGTCTGCCGTATCTTTTGAGTTGAACACTAAAGCGGTGTAGAAAAAACAAAAGAATATAATCGCTGCTGCATAAAACATAACGTACAACGGTTGCCCCGGTGACAACGTAGCAGATAAATCCTGTAACCAGCGCATGCCTTCTGCCTGGCCGAACCAGCTCCCCAGAGTAGCCGGGAATAAAATAATACTCGAAGCGAATATAGGCGGAATAACACCAGCCATATTCAGTTTCAGCGGCAAATGACTGCTTTGCGCGGCGTACATCTTTCGGCCCTGCTGACGTTTGGCGTAGTTGACCGTAATACGACGCTGACCACGTTCGACGAACACTACGAAATAAGTAACGCCGATTACACCAACAAATAAGCCCAGTATAACCAGAGAGTTCAATTCTCCTGTTCTTACGAGTTCAAAAGTGTTGCCTATTGCTGATGGTAAGCCCGCCACAATACCGGCGAAGATTAAAATCGATATACCATTACCGATGCCACGTTCTGTAATTTGCTCGCCCAGCCACATCAGAAACATAGTACCCGTCACTAGAGTAACCGCCGCAGTAAAGATAAATGATGGGCCCGGATTTATAACCAACGCAGCTCCACCGCCGCCACTTTGCCCGGATAATGCGACTGCAATACCAACCGACTGGAACGTCGCCAGTGCGACTGTTCCGTATCGAGTATACTGCGTTATCTTACGACGACCGGATTCGCCCTCTTTCTTCAATTGCTCCAGTGTCGGAATTGCCACTGTCATCAACTGCATAATAATCGACGCTGAAATATAGGGCATAACACCCAACGCGAAGATCGACATGCGTTCCAACGCTCCACCAGAGAACATATTGAACATGCCAAGTATGCCGGTTCGCTGTTGATCGAAAATTTCGCGCATGACAGTCAGGTCGATTCCAGGTACCGGAATAAACGTACCAATACGGAAGATTAACAGCGCAAATAAAAGAAAGAAGATTCGTTTTCTTAATTCGCTCAGACTTCCACCGGAAAGACTGTTTGCAACCTGTGATGCAGAAGGTTTAGCCATGGCTTAAGCTTCTACTTTCCCGCCAGCGGCTTCAATCGCTGCCTTCGCACCCTTTGTGACAGCAACATCGGTTACTGTGACTGCACGCTTCAATTCACCTGACAGGATAATTTTAGCTTTCCTGGTCTGCAGGGGTACGATGTTAGCTTCAACTAGTGCCGAAAGACTAATCGTATCCAGACCCGACTTATCGATCTCATTCAAACGTACTTCTGCAGAATAACGACCCACTCGAGAGGTAAAACCGAACTTTGGCAGGCGCATCTGCAACGGCATTTGGCCGCCCTCGAAACCAACGCGTACACCGCCACCGGAACGTGACTTTTGACCTTTATGGCCGCGGCCGCAGGTTTTACCCGAGCCCGAGCCAATACCACGGCCTACGCGCTTGGATGCTTTGTTAGAACCTTTCGCAGGTTTTAATGTATTCAGATACATTACACTTCCTCTACGTTCAGCAGGTACTGAACCCGGTTTATCATTCCCCGATTTTCCGGGGTGTCAATGACTTCAACTGTTTGATGCATCCGCCTTAAACCCAGGCCGGCAACACAGGCCTTATGCGACGCTAGTCGGCCATTTTTGCTACGAGTTAAAGTCACTCTAAGCGATTTTACACCAGACCTGGCTACTACTGTTTCCGCTGCAACAGCTGCTTTCGAAACAGACACTTTTTTGGGCGCTGCCTTTTTTGCCGGGGCTTTAGCTTCTGTCTTCACTTTAGCTTCGGTCTTCACTTCAGCTTTGCTAGCATCTACTTGTTTTTTGGCAACTTTCTTGACCGCTGCCTTTTTTACTGCAGCTTTCTTGGTTGCGGCTTTTTTCACAGCCTTTTTCGGCGCTGCTTTCACTTCATTTTCTGGATCAGCCATTACTCTTAACCTGCAATTTCTTCGACTGATTTGCCGCGTTTAGCAGCAATATCAGCGGGAGATTTCATATTCCGCAAACCACTAATCGTGGCTCTAACCAGATTAATCGGGTTACGTGAACCGTTACACTTTGCTAACACGTTATGTACACCAACGGCTTCAAACACCGCACGCATCGCGCCACCGGCGATTACGCCAGTACCTTCAGAAGCTGGCTGCATATAAACCTTGGCTGCTCCATGACGGGCATTCAAAGGATATTGCAATGTGCCATTCTTTATCGACACTGTCGTTAGATTGGCACGGGCTTTGTCCATCGCCTTCTGGATCGCCAGTGGCACTTCACGTGCCTTGCCGTAACCAAAACCAACCTTGCCGTTACCGTCACCAACGACTGTCAGTGCGGTGAATCCAAATTGACGACCACCTTTGACAACTTTAGCTACACGATTAACCGCGACCAGTTTTTCGATTAGATCGTCACCAGCATTCGAATTTCTAGGATCTGCCATTCGTATCTCCTGCCCCAGGGCAGCTTAAAATTTTAAACCGTTTTCACGAGCTGAATCGGCAAGAGCCTTTATTCGACCGTGATACTTGTAACCAGAGCGATCAAATGCAACTGTTTCTATGCCCGCTGCTGTTGCTTTTTCCGCAATCAATTTGCCAACTACAACAGCGGCATCAACGTTACCTGAATATTTGATCAGAGATTTCACCTCTGCGTTCAAGGTTGAGGCTGCTGCCACAACGTTACCAGTCTCACCAGAAAAAACCTGCGCGTAGGTATGACGCGGTGTACGGTATACACTTAAACGGTTCACGCCCAGTTCGGCAATTTTTGCTCGGGTGCGACGTGACCGTCTGATTCGGGATGTTTTTTTATCCATGACTTACCTTATTTCTTTTTCGCTTCTTTTCTGATGATCTGTTCATCAGCATATTTAACACCCTTACCTTTGTAAGGCTCAGGTGGCCTGAAAGCACGAATTTCCGCACAAACCTGGCCAACAAGTTGCTTATCACAACCCTTGACTATAATTTCGGTTGCTGCAGGAGTTTCGATTTCAATTCCTTCGGGTACTGCATAATCGATCGGGTGTGAAAAACCGAGTGAAATACTCAAATTCCTGCCCTGTGCCTGGGCACGATAACCAACACCAACAAGCTGCAATTTTTTCTCAAAACCCGTTGATACGCCGGTCACGATGTTATTAACAACAGAACGTAGTGTACCGGTTAGTGCCAACGACGATTTCTTTTCATCACGTGGTGAAAAGTTCAGGGCATTATCTTCCTGATTAACCTGGACGCTGTCATGCAAGACTACAGACAAAGAACCCTTCGGTCCCTTAGCAGCCACTACTTGACCGTTAATGCTCAATTCGACACCGGCGGGGATATCGACTGGTTTTTTCGCTATTCTGGACATCTTGCTATCCTAGACCACCTGGCAAATGACTTCGCCACCATGACCAGCAGCCCGAGCCTGGCGATCAGTCATCATACCCTTAGAGGTAGAGATAATCGCAATGCCGAGTCCGCCATTGATCGATGGCAGTTCATCTTTAGATTTAAATATACGCAATCCGGGCCGACTAATACGTTTAATATTGTCAATAACCGGTTTACCCTGATAGTACTTGAGTTCTATCGTTAACTGCTTCTTAGCCTCACCAGAGACGGAAAAGTCGTTAATATAACCTTCATCTTTCAAAACCTTAGCTATATTGGTTTTTTGCGTTGATGACGGCATGACGACGTTAACTTTGTTCGCTTTCTGCGCATTGCGAACGCGAGTCAGCATGTCTGAAATTGGATCTTGTAAGCTCATGTTTTTTTCTCTTACCAGCTGGCCATAACCAGACCCGGGATATCGCCGCGCATTGCGGCTTCACGGATTTGATTACGACACAAACCAAATTTGCGATAAACACCATGGGGTCTTCCGGTAATGCGACAACGATTATGTTGACGCGCTGCGGAAGAGTCTCTAGGCAACCTTTGCAACATATCTACCGCAGCCATTTTCTCTTCGAAACTAACAGTGGAACTCTTAATAGTTGCTTTCAGGGCCTGTCGTTTTTCAGCGTATTTAGCGACCAGTTTCGCTCGCTTCAATTCACGCTGAACCATGGAATTTTTTGCCATAATATTATCTCGACTAATTCTTAAATGGGAATTGAAACGCCGCCAGTAGCGCGCGACCTTCTTCGTGAGTACTAGCTGTTGTAGTGAATGAAATATTCATACCACGCAGCTTGTCGATCTTGTCGTAATCAATTTCCGGGAACGCGATCTGTTCGGTTATACCCATGTTGTAATTACCCTGCCCATCAAACGCTTTCGGGCTTAATCCACGAAAGTCACGGATACGCGGAATAGCAAAATTCACCAGGCGATCAAGAAACTCGTACATCTTGTCTCGACGTAAAGTCACCTTACAACCAATTGGCATGCCTTCGCGAATCTTGAAACCCGCGATTGCTTTTTTCGCCAGGGTGACTACCGGCTTCTGACCGGAAATCAATGACAGGTCGTTGACCGCAGCTTCGACAATCTTCTTGTCCACTGAGGCTTCGCCTATACCCATATTTAAAGTAATCTTGGTCAAACGCGGTACTTCCATCGCCGACTTGTAAGAAAACTGTTCCTGTAGTGATTTCACTACAGTATCCCGATAATGTTGTTCTAATCTGGTCATTACTAATACCTTAGATATCGATCACTTCGCCGTTCGACTTAAAAAAGCGAACTTTACGATTGTCTTCCAGCGTCTTGAATCCAACACGATCACCCTTTTGGGTATGCGGGTTGAACATCATCACATTCGAAATTTGAATGGGGGCTTCCTTGTCGATGATTCCACCATTTTCGCCGGTACGCGGATTACCCTTAACATGCTTTTTAACCATGTTAACGTTTTCCACCAGCAATCGGTTCTCGTCGAGCCGCTTTAAAACACTGCCACGCTGGCCCTTGCTTCTGCCTGCTATTACGATGACTTCGTCACCCTGTTTAATCTTTTGCATGATCTGATTGCCCCGGACTAAAGCACTTCAGGCGCGAGAGAAATAATTTTCATAAATTTCTCACCACGCAGTTCGCGCGTCACTGGTCCAAATATGCGAGTGCCAATAGGCTGCATATTGTTATTTAAAATAACCGCCGCGTTGCCATCAAATTTGATCGCTGAGCCATCAGGGCGGCGAACTCCGCTAGCAGTTCTAACCACTACTGCGTTATAAACCTCCCCTTTTTTGACCTTGCCACGCGGGATTGCATCTTTGATGCTCACCTTGATGATGTCACCAATTGCCGCATAACGGCGCTTGGAACCACCCAATACCTTGATGCACTGCATCTTGCGCGCGCCGCTGTTGTCTGCTGCATTCAAAACTGTTTGCATTTGAATCATGACTGTCTACCTGCTCCGCGCCTAGTTAGCTTTTTCTACAACTTTAACCAGCGTCCAGGACTTAGTCTTGGACATTGGACGACATTCAGAAATCTGAACCGTATCACCGATGCCACATTCATTATTTTCATCATGAATATGCAGCTTGGTCGATTTCTTTACGAACTTTCCGTAAATCGGGTGCTTTACCTTACGCTCGATCAGGACAGTGGCGGACTTGTTCATTTTGTCACTAACCACAGACCCGGTCTGAATTCTTTGTACCTTTTCGCTCATGATTGCTCACCCTTACGATTCTCATTCATTACCGTTTTGACACGAGCAATGTTGCGGCGTACTTTAACAAATTGATCCGAGCGTACCGCATCAGGATTCAAGCCACGCTGCATGCGCAGATTAAACTGCTCACGCAGTAGTGCGGTTAATTCTTCGCGAAGCTCTTGCTTCGACTTTGTACGTAAATCGGTTGCGTTCATCCCATTACCTGCCTGGAAACAAATGTGGTTTTAAATGGAAGCTTGGCCGCAGCCAGGCGAAACGCCTCGCGCGCAATAACTTCAGTAACACCTTCCATTTCGTACAATACTCGACCAGGTTGAATCTTGCAGACCCAGTACTCGACATTACCCTTACCTTTACCCATACGAACTTCGAGGGGCTTTTTCGAAACCGGCACATCAGGGAATACACGAATCCAAATCTTTCCACCACGCTTAATGTGACGAGTCATGGCACGACGTGCCGCTTCTATCTGGCGCGCGGTAATTCTGCCTCGCTCAACGGCCTTGAGACCGTATTCACCGAAGCTGACCTTTCCACCCGAAGTCGCCAGGCCGCGATTACGACCTTTAAACTGCTTTCTAAATTTTGTTCTCTTTGGCTGTAACATATCTCAATCTCTTACTTAGCCGTAGACCCGGACTTACCCGAGCTTTTAGATTCGAGGTCAAATACTTCACCCTTGTAAATCCACACCTTGACGCCAAGGATACCGTAGGTAGTCAGGGCTTCTGCGAAACCATAATCAACATCGGCGCGCAGTGTGTGCAGAGGCACTCGACCTTCGCGGTACCATTCGTTACGTGCGATTTCAGCTCCGTTTAAACGACCCGATACATTAATCTTGATACCTTCTGCACCGATTCGCATCGCATTGGTGACCGAACGGCGCATGGCACGACGAAACATAACCCGGCGCTCGAGCTGCGATGCTATACCCTCTGCGACTAGTTGAGCATCAAGTTCTGGCTTACGAATTTCTTCAATATTAATTTTGACATTATTAATATGAACAGAAACCAGTGACGCAACTTCGACGCGAAGCTTTTCGATGTCCTCGCCCTTCTTGCCGATAATTATACCCGGACGCGCAGTATGGATAGTAACCGCTACAGAC
>JAOUJX010000506.1 GCA_029882955.1 Gammaproteobacteria bacterium | reverse complement strand
CAACGATCTTTCTATGTGGAATATTTATGGCCGATTTTATATGCCCTTTGGCAAATAGCTCGGGGGAGCGTACGTCGACAAGAATGAAGTCCGGCTCGGGTGACTGCAAACTTTCATTCGTGTCCCAGCAGTCGGTTTCGAAGGAAAGCATATTTTCAAAATGCTGCAACGCTGCGTCTGAGTTGGCGGCAGGGTGCTGGGTAATGGCTGTAGTCATCGTGGGTACTCATTCAATTAATCAGATGGATTGATCATAAATTGATAACGGTGGTTGTCGCACTGGCGATAATGACAAAGTTTGGTAATATTCCGCCAATGAGCACATTACCAGAAAATTTCGCCAGTCAGACGCCCGGACTCGTAGCCGCCCTCACTTATGATGGCCTGTGCACATTCGAGTTCGGTATTGCGGTCGAGGTGTTTGGCCTGGCTCGACCTGAGTTCGAATTTCCGTGGTATAAATTTAAGGTGGTCGCATCTGAACACAGGCGGGTCAGTGCAATGGGCGGCATTACTGTCGAAGCCGATGCTGGCCTCGAAGCGCTAAAAGAGGCTCGGACGATCATCATACCGGGCTGGCGTGATAGAAATGAACGTCCGCCAGAACAATTAATCAAAGCGATTCGCGAAGCCTCTCAACGCGGCGCACGCTGCATTTCAATTTGCTCTGGTGTTTTCGTACTGGCCGCCGCAGGATTGCTCGATGGTAGACGCGCAACCACTCATTGGCGACATATACCATGCCTGAAACAACTCTATCCAGAGATTCAAATCGAAGAAGATGTCCTCTATGTTGATGAAGGTAATGTGATTACATCGGCAGGCAGTGCGGCGGGTATTGATGCCTGCCTCTATCTGATTCGAAAAGACTATGGCAGTAAAGTTGCAAACGATGTCGCACGGCGGTTAGTGACGCCACCGCACCGGGATGGTGGGCAGACGCAGTTTGTTTCAACGCCCGTGCAGGTGAGGCCCGGGAAGACTGTCGGGCTGGCGATGGACTGGGCTCGCGAAAGGCTCTCGGAGCAAATCAAACTGGCCGACATGGCAGCCTGTGTACACAAGAGTGAACGGACTTTTCTGCGTCGTTTCCGCGAAACAGTTGGTATTACCCCGATGGTCTGGCTGCAAAGAGAACGTATGTTCAAAGCCCAGGAAATGCTCGAGGTATCGAATGCTTCGCTCGCCGATGTCGCGAGTCAGTGTGGATACCAGTCTCTGGAAACCTTCCGCGTTTCATTCAAGCGCGTTGTTGGTACGTCTCCGGCGGCTTACCGGTCGCGTTTTCAAAGCGGCCAGGCCGGGAATCGAGGTAAAGCCCATCTAGGTTGATGTCGCCAGCTCCAAACTCTTTCTTCCGGGATCATCCTTGAGCAGAAACACCAGAATACCCGCAATGATCGCAAGCGCCAGCGAGCTCATCCATACCAGGTCATAAGCAGAATCCCGGGTGAAGAAGTAGCCGCCCAGAGAAGCGCCAATCGCCGCGCCTACCTGGTGGCCAGCCGTCAATAAACCCATCACAAGCCCGACCACTCGCAGCCCCAGGTGACTGGCTACCAGACTGGTGGTTACGGGTACGGTTGAGTAGTCGACAATGCCAAACAAGACTGCAAACAAAAGCAGGGTTTCATAACTGGTTCCGACATTCAACAGCACCCAAAATGTCAGACCCCGAATAATATAGATTAGGCCAAGTAATAAAGGCCGGTTCATTCGGTCAGCCAGCCACCCCACACCAATCATGCCGATCAGGTTTACAGCAGACAGTAAACCATAGGCGGTTGCACTGGGCACGGGCTCGAAACCACAATATGAAGCGTATGGTAAAAGGTGGGTTTCGATTACGCCGCTGGTGGTGTATCCGCAAATCAGGTAACTCCAGAACAGCAGATGGAAAACCCGACTAGTGCACAGTTTTTTTAAATCTGATTTCCAGTTCTGACTGGTAACTGTATGACTCCTGTTACTTTGGCCATCGTCAGGCACAAACCATACCAGCGGAATCATCAGTGCGGTGCCGATAGCCAGCCCTGCAAACCCCCAACGCCAGCTAAATGACGTCAACAACACCGCTATCAGAGGCACAATCAGGAACTGCCCCGCAGTTGACCCCGAAGTCGCAATACCAGAGGCGAACCCTACATGTCCGGGGTATACACGTGCAACCGCTGCTGCAACCACATGAGTAGCCACGATACCGAAACCGACGCCACCAATAATGCCAAAACCGATTAATAGAACCCACGGATTGGTCGCAAGACTGACAACCATGCAGGATAAGGAT